>JACIZP010000075.1 GCA_014359355.1 Calditrichota bacterium
GGCCGGTTCTCCAACAGCCCCTCCAAATAGAGGTGCGCCCTGTTGAACTCTTCGCGGCGGGCGTTGCTAAAGCGGATTACGTCGACGTACAGGTTCTGGATGTAGGCCTGCAGGAAGCTGCTCCCCACACCGGTGAAGACGCGCACCTTGCTGATGCTGTTCAATGCAAAAGGGCCGACGATCCGATCGCCACTCGGCGCGGAGGGGGTAACGGCCACCACCGACTCGTCGGTGATGATGAGCCAACTTGAGGCTTGGCCTCCTCGCAAATCCAGATCACTGCGGATGGCAACCCGCACGGCGGCGGGCCGGATGCCACACTGTCTGAGTTCGCTTGTCACTTCCTCGGGCGGCTGCCCGATGACGATACCGGTATCCCGCCGTGCCGACTTCTCAGTCTTCCCCATAGTCCCCTTTCCGTCGTGACAACTTCTGGCGCAGAATCCTCTCCGGCTCCCGCGCGGCATTGGGATCTCTGACCACTGACCAGCCACGCCGGTGTGCCAAGAGAGACAGACGCAGTCCCGGCCGAACGACCACCGACCACCCCACAAGGGACAGCAAAAACCTGTCGTCCCAGTGGTCGGCGATGGCCCCCGCCTGCGCTGGGGAGAGCTTCGCGTCCTGCAGCCACCGCTCTGCGGCTGTTACTTTGCGCACCCCTCGCGGATGGGGCCTTGCCAGGCTTCCAGTGAGCACTCCGTCCACTACCGCTGGCTCGGCACAGATAAGCTCGGCAATACCCAGATACCTCCCCAAAGGAGCAGCAAGAAAGGTCGGTGTGCCACTCAGGATCACGAGCCGTACCTCGCTGCGCTGCAGCTCATGCACCAGCGCCACAATGCCGGGGAAGAGTCGCCCCCTTACCACCTTCTCCCAGCACTCTTGGGCCCATTGCTCCACTGTCGCCAGTGGCATGCCTGCAAGGTAGCGCAACTTGAGATCGAACCAACTTCTACTCGATCCGCTAAGAAAGCTGCGACAGTACGAGGCGGCCGCTTTGGCCGGACGCACCCATCCCTGTCGTATCAGGTAGGGCACAAACCATTGCTCTAAGCTCCTGGGCAGGAGCGTGCCGTCGATGTCAAGAAACACCACTTCCGGCAACCTCGCTCTCCTTCTGGCGAATGAGCGCCAAGCCTTCGACGATGACCGGAACACCCCGCACCAGGCACATGACGGCGGTGAGGACGGCGGCCCAGTAGCCGATCTTCAACCCAACGCTCGCTGCTCCGCGTACCCCTGGCTGCCATCGGCTTGCTGCTTCAGCCAGCACACTCAGCAGCAGAATCCACCCGAACGTGAAAGCCTTAAGCACCGCGTAGGAGGTGCGCATCCACGGCGAGCCGGTGAGAAATCGCCCCAACCTGCTGCGCATCATGGTGCTTTTGCCGAAGGCTGTGTACCCGAAGCGCAGGGCAAAACCACGGATACTGTCCGTGAGAATGTCCCGCGAGACAACCACGATGGGAATCCACACCGGCACAAGGCGAAGATCGGCAAGCACAATCCACAGCACCGCCTCGATGATGCGGTCACCGGCGATGTCGAGGACACTGCCCAGCACCGTTGCAGCGTCGAGCCTGCGTGCCAGGTACCCGTCCAGCCAGTCCATGACAATCACCAGCACGGCCAAGCCTGCAGCGGCAAGTCGCGCCCACAGGTTCTGATTGTAGACCAATACCACCAAGAAGAACAGCAAGCCTATTCGCGCTAAGGTGATGCGGTTCGGCCAGCTCAACAGCGTTCGCATCTGCGCCTCCGCCAGTGGTAGACTCTATGCCTTGTGCTGACACCGCACGGTCTCATACACGCCACGCCAAACCCTTATCGCCGGAAACCGACTACGCGGTAGATCGGCAAGACTTTGTCCTGAAAGAGGTCGGCAAACTGCTCATAGTGGGACAAGCCATAGAGGCTTCGCGGCTCCATAATTTGGACGAGCTTTGCCGCACCCACTCCTTTGACCGGTACGAGCAATGCTCCGCGCTCGAAGGTCTTTTTGGCCCGCCGATAAGCCCCCGCCGGCACAATGGTATTTCTTCCCTCGCAGCGCAG
>JACIZP010000076.1 GCA_014359355.1 Calditrichota bacterium
TAATCAGGCGCTGCCGGGTGTTGGTGTGCAACGACAGCGCGCCCTTGCACTTGGGAGTGGCCGTTGGCACGCCTGTGGTGGCGGTGTTCGGTCCCACGGTCACCGACTTCGGTTTTGGCCCGCTCGGCAAGGGGCATGTCGTAATCGAGAGAGAGCTCCCTTGCAGGCCGTGTGCCATCCATGGCGGCCGCAAGTGCCCCATTGGCACCCACGAGTGCATGACCGGCATCGCCGGCGAAGAAGTTTACCGCGCCGTGCGGAGATGCTGGGAAGAGGCAAACGAAGCCGGCGAGAGCTTCCCGTCAGGAAAGGTGAGTCCATGGGAAGATGCCCCGCCAGAATAGTGCCCGTCGACCCGGAACGACCGGACATGGCGATCGTTAGCCAGGCTGCAGGGCTCATTGCCGCCGGCGGGGTGGTCGCCTATCCCACTGACACCGTGTACGGACTTGCCGCCGACCCGTACAACGAGCAGGCTGTGGAGAAAATCTTTGCCATCAAAGGGAGGGCTGCGGCCAAGGCCCTCACCTTGATCCTGGCGGGTCCAGAGCAGCTGCATGCCCTGGTCGCCGAGATACCAAAGGCAGCGGAAATTCTCACAGAGGCCTTTTGGCCCGGCCCATTGACGATAGTGTTCCCGTTAGCTCCACAGCTGCACCTGCCAGCACTGCGCGGCAGTCGCACCGTGGCCGTACGGGTGCCCGCGAGCGCGCTCTGCCGCTCCTTAGCGCACCTCTGTGGGGGCCCGATAACCGCCACCAGCGCCAACCTCTCGGGGGAACCAGAACCCACTCATGCGGCGCAGGTTGCGGCAGCACTTGGCGAACGACTGGACCTGATTCTCGACGGTGGGCCCTCGCCGCTTGCCGTGCCCTCCACGCTCGTTGACGCAACTGCTCACCCGCCTGTGGTCCTCCGCGAAGGGGCAATACCGGCGGAACGCATCATGGCCGTGCTCGCGGAGGGCAGGCCGTGAACAAGAAGCTGCGCATCCTGTTCGTCTGTTCTGGGAATAGCTGCAGGAGTCCCATGGCCCAGGGCATGCTGCGCGCCAAGCTCCCCCACAATCTTTCCCAGCGGGTGACAGTCAAGTCGGCCGGCACCTTAGGTATCAACGGCCAGCCTGCTACGGCCCTGGCGATTCAGGTGGCCCGAGAGTACGGCGCGGACCTAAGGAACCACCTTTCGCAGGGGCTGAGTGAGGAGCTGACGGAATGGGCGGATCTCATCTTGGTGATGGAGAGAGCCCACCTCGAGTTCATCAAGAAAAACTACCCCGCGGCCGCCGAGAGAACTCACCTGCTCCGCGCGTATGGCCGCATGTCCCCTGTGCTGAACGGCGACGAGGACATCCCGGATCCCATTGGCGGCAGCCTGGCGACCTACCGGGAGTGCGCGCACCTCATTGCCACCGAGCTCGACCGCATTCTTCCCCTGCTCACCGAGCTGGTCGAGGCGCATGAACCCGGAGCAAGCGGAGGAGTCCGGTGAGTAGGACCGCACAAAAGAGGTTCTTGGTGGTTCGGACTGACCGGCTGGGTGACCTCATCCTCTCGTTGCCTGTTCTCTCTGCGCTCAAACAGGCCTATCCAGGGTGCGTCGTCGGGCTGCTGGTTGCGGCGCAGACTGCTCCCCTGGTTGAAGGCCACCCCGACGTCGATATCCTTTTGACGGACGATCCGCACACCGAACACCGCGGGATACGCGGCTGGGCACGACTGGTGGGCCAGTTGCGCATGGGCCGATTCGACACTGCCATCCTGCTCCATCCCACTCTGCGCCTGGCCTTGGCACTGACCGCAGCCCGCATCCCGCAGCGGCTGGGCACTGCCTACCGCGCCTACTCGCTCCTCTTTACGCATCGTGTGCCGGTGCACCGCAAGGGGGTCGCACGGCACGAGCTCGACCTAAACTTCGACCTCCTCTCTCCGATCGCACCGCGACCAGCACAAGTGGCGTTCAACATTCCTGTCACTGAGGAAGCCAGGGCTCATGTGCGACACCTCCTTGCCCCGCTCCGATCCCGGCATGCAGGCAAGTTGGTGGTGATTCACCCGGGCAGTGGTGGCTCGGCGCGCGATTGGCCTCTGGAGCATTTTGCCCGCTTGGCAGATGAGCTGACCAGGCAACTCAACGCCACTGTCGTCGTCACCGGCAGCGCCCAGGAGTCGCAGCTTGTGGACCGCCTGTGGCAACTCTGCCAACAGAAACCTTTCCGGTTGGATGGCCGTACAAGTCTCAAAGAACTGGCAGCCCTGTTGGGCGAAGCAGACCTGGTAGTGAGCAACAGCACTGGCCCCTTGCACTTGGCGGTGGCAGTTGGCACAGAGGTCATCGGCTTCTACTGCCGCATTAGGGCGTGTGCTCCGGAGCGCTGGGGACCTTATGGTCGCCCCGACTCCGTGTTGACCCCGGAAGTAGAGCCATGCGAGCGCTGTACCGGTGCGCGTTGCCCTGATTGGGACTGCATGAGCAGCATCAGCGTGGAACAAGCCCTCGCCCTGGCGGCACGCAAAATGAATGAGCCTCACGCTCCGTAGAGAAAGGTCCACGATGCGACATTTTGCGCTCTCGCTATTTGCCTTCTTCCTCCTCTGGCATCCGCAAGTGGATACCACCGCGCGCAACCAGGTCCAACGCGTGCAGCCGGCGCAGGATACCCTTGCGACCCGCCTGGACACCTTGCAAACGCTCAAAGCCGACTCGCTTCTTCTCCGGGAAGCCTCCACGCCGCCGGAGCGGCCCCTGCGTGTGGTGGCAAACACGGCCTGGAATATCGGCGAAGAACTGACCTTTTCCCTGCGCTATGGGCCGGTACTGGCAGGCTCGGCAACCTTGGCGGTGCGCGACACAGTGCGCCTCAAGGGCAAACTCTGCTACCACATCCGTACCGAGGCCCAGACGAACAGGGTCTTCTCATCGGTTTACAAAGTCCGCGACGTGGCCGAGTCGTTCGTGGACGTCCAGGGGATATTCCCGTGGCGCTTTGAGAAGCACGTACGGGAGGGCAAGTATCGCGCCGACCGCACGACCATCTACGACCAGCAGCGCCATCTGGCCATCACCGGCAAAGACACCCTCAAGGTCCCCCCGTTTGTGCAGGATGTGATATCCATGGTCTACTTCCTGCGCACGCAGCCACTGGCCATTGGCGATACCCTCTCCGTTCCCAACCACGCAGATCGCAAGGTCTACGACCTCAAGGTTACCATCCACAGGCGGGAACGCGTACGCGTGGCGGCCGGGGTGTTCGATTGCTTGGTGGTGGAGCCCTTCCTGCTCGATGGAAGCGGCGTTTTCAAACATGAGGGTCGGATCCTCGTCTGGATATCTGAAGACAGAAGGCGCATCCCTGTGCAACTGAAGAGCAAGGTGGTGGTGGGCACCGTCACAGCCGAGCTGGAACAGATGAAGGGGGCAAAGAAGACATGAACAGCCACTCATCCGGTGCGGGAAAGGACAAGGGAGGCTCAAAGTTCCGCAAACTGGACCTCTCCGCTGTCAAAACCTATCCCATTGCAGCGCGACACAGCAAGGTCAAGACTGAGCAATTAGCGCAAGTGCATCGAGTGGGTTCCTCTTTTGCCGACTTCATGGACTCCTTGCCCCACGTGCTCAAGGCCACCGAACTGCGCGAATTGGTGGACTGCATCGTTGAGGCGCGCAGGCGGTCCAGGCCGGTCATTGCCATGATGGGCGCACATGTGATTAAATGCGGCCTCACCCCCATAATCATTGACCTGATACGCCAAGAGGTGGTTACCTGTGTGGCCCTGAACGGTGCAGGAGCCATCCACGACGTCGAGCTTGCCTATTGGGGCCAGACCTCAGAGGAGGTCGCTGAGGGGCTGCGCGACGGCAGCTTTGGCATGGCACAAGAGACCGGGGAGATCCTCAACGGCGTGGCCAAGGAAGCCGCTGGCACCGAGATGGGCTTTGGCGAGGCGCTTGGCAAGCGCATCTGTGCCGACGGCCCACCCCACCAGCACCTCAGCATCCTGGCTGCCGGCTACCAGTGCGAGGTACCGGTGACCGTCCATGTGGCCCTCGGCACGGACATTGTGCACCAACACGCCTCGGCGGACGGTGCGGCCATCGGCGAGGCCAGCTTGCGGGACTTCCGGGTGCTGGCCCACCAGGTCGCCCAGATAGGCGATGGTGGTGTCGTGCTCAATTTGGGCTCGGCAGTCGTCCTGCCCGAGGTGTTCTTGAAGGCACTCACCGTGGCCCGCAATTTGGGCCTGCCGGCCTTTGGCTTTGTGACCGCCAACTTTGACATGCTCCAACACTACCGCCCGCGGGTGAACGTGGTCGAGCGCCCGACGCAGGCGGGAGGCAGAGGATTTCAGTTCACCGGCCACCACGAAATCATGATTCCGCTCCTGGCAGCGGCGATCAAAGAAAAGCTTCCGGCGAAGTGACGGCGACGCCTGGGGAAGGAACCAGGTACTGTGCTTGTCCAGGAGACGGCGCCCTCACGGTTTCTGACCACCGAAGAAGAAGCGCTAAGGACAGCGACCTTCCCGCGCCGGAAAGCTCTTGCACCTTCCTTTGTGCGCTCCTCTGATTGCACCTGAACATTGCCCAAGCGCTGTTTCATCGTCCCGCAAGTTGCATCCACTGCATGGCACGTCCGCGCGAAGGAAGCTGACCTGTGAAGGCGGGACAGCCCGCCCAAACCATCACCACTCGGAGAACCGCCGCACCGCCAATGGGCGGCCGGTCCTCGCCACTCGTTCGCCTGAAGCGGGAGCCGCGCCCGCTCGTGTCCGCGTCTAACCAATGAGCTGGGCACGTTCGTCTCTCCTCGGCGATGTGGCCATCCGTGGAAACCTAAATCCCGCCTCCCCGCCACACCCAGCCAGGCCTCAGCGATCGAGCGCGGACGGCCCGACCTCTCTCCGCTCTGCCTCCACCCGAGGAGCGGGAAAATCTTCGGGACTCCCCTGCGCGCGGTCCAAGTACCCGAGGCGTGCCTCGCTGCCTCTTGGTGGCTTGTAGCCAAAGGATCTCTCAAAAAAAACGGTACGTTGGTGAAGAAAAAGCTTGACAATATTCGATTCATTTAGTACCTTTCCTACTGACGTAGTGGCGCTAATAGTGGAATAGGAGACTATCATGCGAGCTCTCGTTGTTCTGCTCATCGCCACACTGTTCCTGCCAGTGCAGACAGGCGCCGGCACCCACCTGGCCGGGAGTGTGCTCGGCGCCAACGGGGATCCACTTCCCATGGCGCATGTCCATCTCCTCTCCTACAGGGGCGACATCCGCAAGCCTCTGAGGACGGTCGCCGCCGATAGGGAGGGCCGTTTCGCGCTCGTCGTCGACGAGCCCGGAATGTACCGCCTCCTCTTCACCGGCGTGGACCACGACAAGGTTTCGGTCCCTCTCCTGCTCGTGTCCGAGGCTCCAGAAATACGCCTGAGCGTGCGCCTTGCGCCCTTGGCGTACAAAGAACACTTCGAGGTGGTGCGCATCGTCGGCGACTGGAACGGCTTCACCTGGGAGGCAGCCGACACAATGCGCGCCCAACCGGATGGCACCTTCCTCTATGAGCGGACCGTGACCGGTGACACCATCGCCTACCAGCTTTTTGACATCACCAAGGAAGCGCGAACCGTAAACGGCACCAGTGCCGACTACTACGCCTATGACGGCGGGGGAGACTATGTCTCCGTCCTGCGCGTGCGTGACGGTAGAGCGCGGATAGTGTTTGCGCCGAGCAAGCTGCTCCGCGTGAGCCCTGAGGGTTTGCCCGCCGTGGACTTTCTCAGCGGCGGGAGGGCTCTTCAGGCCATCTGGGCTATCGACGACCTGCTGCGGAAGGAGCAACAAGCCTTCCAGGCTGCTGCCGCCGCCTATAGCCAGTCCCACCAGGACATGCGGGACTTCCACTATGACTGGTCCCCCACGGTAGCTCGCTTGAAGCAATGGATGGGGCCGGAGCAAGAGCTGCTTGTCCGGCAGTTTGCCGGTTTGCGCATAACGTGGCTCGTCCCGTTCCGCGCCCGTATCGACTCCACCACGCAGGCGGAGATCGCCGAGCTTTTGCCGCCAAGCTCGCCAATCTGGGGCTTGGAGCCGCAGGCGGCGCTGGTGGCGCATCGTGACCCACAGCAGCAGGAGCTTTTCGCGCACGCGCTTGTGGCGGAAAATCCTGACCACACCGTGCGGGCAGTCGCTTTGGCCTTCTTGGCCAGCATGGCGCAACTCAAGGGTGACTCGGCGGCGCTTGCCGCACGTTATGCCCTTCTCCAGCAGGAGTACAACGACGTGCCGGAGGTGCAATATTACCTGAAATCGCTCAATCCCGCGCGGCGCATTGCCAGGGGAAAGGCCGTGCCCGACTTTGCCGTGCAACTCATGGACGGTGGCCAAACCCTCACCAACAAGGACCTCCTTGGCAAGTACTACCTTCTGGACTTCTGGGCCACCTGGTGCGGACCCTGCATCGGCGAGATGCCCCACCTACACGCCGCCTATGAGCGCTGCAAGGACAAGAACTTTGCCATTCTCAGCCTTTCCCTGGACCGCAGGCCGGAAGATGTCACTGCCTTCCGCGAGAAACGCTGGCCAATGCCCTGGCTTCACGCCTTCCTGACGGGCGGGTTCCAGAACGAGCTGGTACAGTCGTTTGAGGTGTTGGGCATCCCCAGGCCCATTCTCGTCGGGCCGAGTGGCACAATCGTGGAAGTCGAAGAGAGGCTGCGCGGCGCGGGGCTGCTGACGACCCATGCCAAGTATCTCGGACCGTGAACAGAGGGGCTTGCGTGAGCGACGGCTAAGGGCGGAAGCCTTGGCCGGTGCCAGGAGAGTGCGGCAACTGTGCGCTCCAGATGACGGGAGTGCAAAGTCCTGTCTGAGCGAGAAACGATGCGGCACCTCAGAAGCATGCGGCACCGCCAGAGCCCCCGCAGGTGCGGGCTGCTGAGGCTTAGCTGAACAAATCTGGCTGCGATAGGAGGATGCAAAAGTGAACAGCAGAATTGCCACTACGCGCAGGCTGACTGAAGCAGAGTGGGAAGTGATGGAGGCCATCTGGTCCTTAGGCGGGGCGCCGAGCGTACGCGAGGTCCTGCAGCATGCCTATCCGGCTGGAGAGAAGGCCTACACCACGGTGCAGACCATCATGAACAACTTGGTAGCCAAAGGGTTCCTGAGGCAAAAGAAGGTAGGGCTGGTGAACTTTTACCGACCGACTCTCTCTCGGGAAGAGGCAATACGGCGCGAGATGTCGCACCTGGTGGCAAAGGCTTTCCGCGGTTCGATCGCGGCCCTCGCCAACTATCTCATCAACTCCGACTCGCTGAGCCGCGAGGAGATCACCAAGATCAGGGAGCTGATCGCAGAGAAGGAACGCGAACTGGAACGTGAGTAGCCTCAGGCGCACAAGATGTGCGAGGAAGCCAGGCTTTCCCTGCGCAATATATGCTGCATTACACGCGCGCGGAAGAGCCCAAAGAGACACGACGTGGCCCGTCGATGTGGCGCTTCTGCTGAGCCCCTTGGCCCTTTCCTCACAACCGGCCTGGGGCGGGGAGAGCACACGCACGACCATGCAGCGGGAGGTGAGCCATGATTGACCTGTTCAACTCCTGGGGGCAATACTGGGCGCGCTACTTTGGCCTTGCTGTCGCCCAGAATACGCTCTTTCTTGTGCTGGTGCTTGCGGCGCTGTACTTGCTGCGCCGGTCACAGGCAAGGCTACGGTACATCGTGGCAATGATCGGTTTCGCCAAGCTTCTGCTCCCCCTCTTCGTGCCTGGGCCGGATCTCTTCCCCATCGCGCCTCCGGCGGGCGATGCCACCGTGGGTGGCGTAGTCGTGGAGCAAGCGCAGCTGCCTCCCCAGTTTACCCCTCCTGGTCCACACTTGAGTCTGCCTGGGGCACTCTTCATTCTCTGGGCATGCGGCGCTTTCGTCTTCCTGATGCTCCCCATGCTGCGCACTGCGCATCTGCTGCACCGCTTGCGAGCCAGAACAGCACTCCCCTCCTGGCAGCCCAGGCCAGAATGGCGCTCCCTGCGGGTGTTTGCCAGCCCATTTGTGATCTTGCCGCTGAGCGTCGGCCTGCGTTGCCGGACGGTGTTCGTGCCGCCGGAGTGGCAGCGTTGGCCCGCCCGAACGAAGGATGTGGCCATGTACCACGAATTGGCGCACGCCACGCGCGGGGACGGCTGGACGCAACTGGCGCAGGTCATCGCCCGCGCCATCTACTTCTTCCACCCACTCGTATGGGTGCTCTACCGCCTGGCGGACGACTACCGAGAGATGGCGTGCGACGACAGCGCGCGCCAGGCGGCACAAGTATCGGCAGTGGAATACACCCGCCAGCTACAGCAGCTTGCAGAAGTCCTGTTTGGCGCCAAACACGGCAGCGTTGGCGTCACCGCGCTGGTCAGGCAAAGGAACAGGCTGCTACGCCGGGTGCAGTATCAAATGGAGGGCAAGGCCATGAGAAACGCCACACAAAGACGAGCGCTGGCAGTGGTGGTGGCCCTCACCCTGCTGGTGATCCCGCTGTCGTTCCACTGCGGGAAGAAAGCCCCCAGCCCTGACATGGGAACGATCAAGGGGTTCGTGGTAGATGCGGCCAAGGGCACACGGATGGCAGGGGCACGCATCGCGGTGGTTGGCACACGCCTCAGCGCGCGTACGGACGAGAAGGGGGAATTCACCATCCTCAACGTGCCACCAGGCAAGTACATACTCGAAGCTCAGGCCTCCGGGTATCAGGTGGAGCGCATCGAGGGCTTCAGCGTGGAGCGCAACACGGTGAGCATGATTGCCCTCAATTTGGGCACAACCAGAGAGCCTGCCAAGCAATTGGAATTGGGTAAACCTCCCGTCGAGTTCGTCGCTTGGGACCAGCCTCCTGAACCCATTGGCGGATTTGAAGCAATGCAAGCCAACCTGCGCTACCCAGAGGAGGCCAGACAGGCCGGGATTGAGGGCAAGGTGTACGTCATTGCCCTTATCGACAGTAACGGGACAGTACGGCAGGCCTATGCGAAGCCGGACACGGCCGCTGGTCACGCGGCGCTGGAGAAGGCAGCGCTGGAGGCTGTGCTCAACAGCGCGTGGAAGCCAGCCAGGAAACAAGGCCAACCCGTGGCCGCACAGATAACCATCCCCGTCCTCTTCAAGGTGAAGGGGGCAGAGCGCCTCGAGGAACCTCCCCCAGTCCCGGGCGCGGCACAGCGCTTCAACCCCCAAGACTCACCGCCACAGCCGATTGGTGGCCTGGCGGCAATTCAGCGGAACTTGCGGTAACCCGAGCAGGCCAGACAGGCCGGCATCGAGGGTAAGGTCAAGGTGATTGCCCAGATCGACAGTAGCGGGCGCGTCGAGCGGGCATGGGTAGAGGAGGGCGGATTCGTTCCGGGGTACGGGTTGGAAGAAGCGGCAATCGCAGCGGTGCGGAGCACATCCTTCACCCCGGCAAAGCACAATGGCAAACCGGTGGCAGTGCAGATTGGAATCCCAGTCATCTTCAAGCTTGACGCCAAGGGCGCGCACGACGCACCACCGACGCCCTAGTGTGAGTTTCAAGAGCTGCAGCGCGACGTGGTCCACCCTGACGCAGCGCGCCGTGCAGGAGCGGAAAACAGAGTCACGTCCGTGTCGCGGCCGATAAGGAGGGCGTGTCGTTTCGAAGGCCGTGGATTAGCCATTAGCACCCACTGCGACGAAGACCACCCGCCGGTCGCCTGCCCCCATGGACGGCGAGCCGGTAGAACAGGCCAGCATCGTGGTGCCAATCGTGTTTCGCCTGGAGAAGCGATAGCCGCCTTCTGAGGGGAGGGCGCTGGTCCGTAGCCCTCCCCTTCCTGCGCAGGCTCCTTCCGCACTTCGCCAAGCTGCCGAGCAGACTCCTTCCACCCTTCTATCCATTTGCACTCCCTCGCCTGCCCATTTGTGCTTCCCTCCACCTGACTCTCGGCCCGTGCCCTTTTTCACTTGCAATTGGCGCCGAGTTTGCTATCTTTTACCGGCAGAACCAAACGACTGTGGCAAGAACGGAAAGGAACTGCGCATGGGCTTCTCCGCCATCGATTACGTCCTGCTCTTGCTCTATCTGGTGTCCATCGCCTGCTTCGGCATCTGGATGGGACGCAGGCAGAAGGACGCGCGAGACTACTTCCTCGGCAGCCGCATGCTCCCCTGGCCGGCGGTCTGTTTCTCCGTGGTGGCAGCCGAGACCAGTACGCTCACCTTCATCAGCATTCCGGGGTTGGCCTACGTGACCAACCTATCGTTCCTGCAGGTGACCTTCGGCTACCTGCTCGGGCGGATCGTGGTGAGCGTGCTTCTGCTTCCTGCCTACGCCCGCGGCGAGGTGAGTACCGCCTACGCCTTCTTGGAACGACGTTTCGGCCAAAAGACGCGGCGCTTTGCCTCTCTGGTCTTCCTCTTCACCCGCCTGGCTGCCGATGGGGTCCGCCTCTTTGCCACTGCCATCCCCCTCAAGTTCATCCTCAAGGTGGACTACCCGGTTGCGATCGGCATCCTGGCGGTGGTGGCGTTTGCCTACACCTTTGCCGGCGGCGTGCGCAGCGTCATCTGGATCGATGCCGTGCAGATGTTTATCTACCTCGGCGGCGCCTTGGCAACTGCGGCCATCATCTTGGCACACAGCGAAAAGGGAGTGGTCGCCATTTTCAACCGGCTGCTTGCGGAGGGGAAGCTGCAGCTGTTCGCCCTCGGCTTTGGCAAGGCCTTTTTCCAGAAGCCCTATTCACTGCCGGCGGGTCTGGTGGGAGGAGCTCTGCTCTCCATGGCCTCCCACGGTACCGACCAGCTCATCGTGCAGCGCATCTTGACCACCAGGAACGTGGCAGAGGCCCGCAAGGCGCTGATCGGCACCGGGATAATCATCATCGGGCAATTTGCGATTTTCCTGGTAGTAGGCGCGCTGCTCTACGCACATTTTGCAGGGGCGTCGCTCGCGAGCCTGGGCCTACAGCGGTCGGATGAGGTCTTTCCCTATTTCATCGTGCACGGTCTGCCCAGCGGCGTGGCAGGACTGGTTATTGCGGGCCTGTTGGCTGCCGCCCTTTCCACCTTGGCAGGCTCCATGAGCTCCATGGCCTCGTCCGTGGTCTTCGACCTGTGGCCAACCAGACGCTCGGATCAACGTGCCGGCTCAGGGCTTCGCCTGGCTCGCCTGGCCACCGCTGGCGCTGCTGCAGCGCTGGTCTTGTCGGCGCTGCTCTTCATGAGCTCCACCCGCGCGGTGGTGGAGACGGCACTGAGCATTGCCTCCTTCACCTACGGGGGCCTCTTGGGCACCTTTCTCTTGGGTATCTTGTCGCGCAAAGCGACCCAAGAGGACGCCCTGGCGGCTTTTGTGGCCGGCATTCTGGTGATGATCACCGTCATTTCCCTCAAGCTCGTGGCTTGGACCTGGTACACCTTCATTGGCGTCGCGACCACGTTGGCGGTGGGCCAACTTCTCTCCATGCTCTCCGAAAGGGGGTCAGCAGCCGGGCACTAAGTGCCGGTTAAGGAGCGCACCGCAGGCAGCCGGCTTCCGAGTCAGCGCCGATTGGCGCCGGCTTGTCCATTTTCGCAACAGACGGGAGGGCAAACAACGGGAAATTGGATAAATTCGACGTTGACATTGGTGCCAGGAATGGATATATTTGCATCGTCGAGTGTCCACGATGGGCGGAGTTTGGCGAAGTGGTGGCGGCGACGAGGAGGACGGGCAGGCAATGACAAGCCGCTCCGCGGATGCAGGTGCCTTTGCGGCGAATTCCCACCAACGACAGCGACACCGACTTGCGCTGCGCATGTCCACGGAAAAGCCTCGTCATGCCTCGACAGGTCCGCCGTGCCTCTTGTCACTCGCCCATTCCGCTTTGAACCAGAGGAGGGCACATGCCATGAGAAAGGTCACCCTTTTCCTCGCCGTGTTCGTCATGGTCGCAGCCGCCGTCGGCCAGGCGCAGATACCCCAGACTATGAGCTACCAGGGATTGCTCACCGACGCCAGCGGCAATCCGGTTCCTGATGGTACGTACGCGCTCACTTTTAGGCTCTACGACGTACCCACAGGCGGAACGGCGCTGTGGACCGAGACGCAGCCAGTGGTGGTGAGCGGCGGGGTGATGAACGTCACCTTGGGAGCCATCATTCCTCTTTCTCTGCCATTCGACCGCCAGTACTGGTTAGGGATCGCCGTCGGCACGGAACCTGAACTGATGCCCAGGATCCAGTTGACCTCTTCCCCTTACGCCTTCGCGGCCCGTGGCGTGTACGGAACGGGGAATGTATTCCCGGCAACGGGCTCGGTCGGTGTCGGCGTCACCTCTCCGGGTGCCACCTTGGAAGTGGCAGGCGACATGATTGTGCGCGTGGCGCGCGACGCCGGCACGGTGGAACCTGGGACCAAGCTGCTCATCCACGGAGCTGATGGGCACTTGCTGACCAAGACGGTGCGCGAGGTGGCACTGCAGGGGCCTCCAGGGCCGCAGGGGCCAGAGGGCCCGCAAGGGCCTCCTG
>JACIZP010000077.1 GCA_014359355.1 Calditrichota bacterium
GGGCTCAGGAAAACGTTGGTACCGTCGGCGGCGATGGGCGACAGGGCGATGCCCGCGGCGAAAAGGGCACCCAAGCCGAGGTAGAGCTTGAGATGCGCCAGCAGTGCAAGCAGGCGGCGCGCGCCCCGGTCTTTCAGCATGGCGCCACCTCCTCGGCAACCGCATGCGGCGAAGCGGCTTCCAGGATCTTCTCCTGCGTTGCCTCACTGCGTGCAAAACAGGCGCTGACCTGGCCATCCCGCAGCACGATGATGCGATCGGCCAGCGCCAGCAGTTCTGGCAATTCGGAGCTCACCATGAGTATGGCCATACCCTGCGCAGCCAGCGAGGCAAAGAGCTCGTACAGCTCCGCCTTGGCGCCCACATCGATGCCGCGCGTCGGCTCATCCAAAAGGAGCACGGACGGCGAAGTGGCCAGACACTTGCCTGCTACCACCTTCTGCTGATTGCCGCCGCTCAGGGTCTCCACCGGCTGTTGAAAGCCTGTTGCCTTGATGCGCAGCCGTTGCATCAGCTCCTGCGCCAAGCGTCGTTCGCGCCGGCCGGAGATGAGCGCTGCGCGCAGCACCTTGTGCAAGGTAGCTAAGGTCAGGTTATGACCAGTGTTCATGGGGATCACCAAACCAGAGCGCCGTCTATCCTCGGGCACTAAAGCAATGCCGCGGCGCAGCGCATCGCGAGGGGAGCTCAGCCAAATGGGCGCACCGTGGAGAAGGATCCGCCCGCGCACGCGCAACGGATGCAGGCCGAACAGGCACTCCAAGAGCTCGGTCCTGCCGGAACCGAGCAGGCCGGCAACGCCAAGAATTTCGCCCTCGTGCACCTCCAGGCTGATGTCGCGCAGCACAGGCGGCAGGCCGGGTATCTCTGCCTCCAAGGTGAGGTGTTCGACTTTGAGAACCACGTTAGGCCTCGGCGCCGGGTGATGAGCGTCCAATGTCGAAAGCTCGCGTCCCACCATCATCCTGATGATCTCGGCGCGGGAGGTTTGGGCCGCAGGCACCGTGCCCACCAGGCGGCCATCGCGCAGCACGGAGATGCGGTCGGCGATCTGGAAGACCTCGCCCAGGCGATGCGAGATGTAGATGATGGCAATCCCCTTGTTCTTGAGCCTGTTGAGTACCTCGAACAGGGCCGCTGTCTCTGCCTGGGACAGGGCAGAGGTGGGCTCGTCCATGATGAGCACGCGCGCCGCCCTGGAGACCGCCCGGGCAATTTCCACAAGTTGCTGTTGGCCGATGCGTAGAGTGCGCACCAGGGCCGATGGTGAAATGGCAATGTGCAGCTGGGCAAGGACCTCGGCGGCCATGCGCTCCATCTGCCTCTTGTTGACCAGCCCGCTGCGCCGCAGTGGCTCCCTGCCCAAGAAGATGTTCTCCGCCACGGTGAGCTCCGGCACCAGCGTCAGCTCTTGGTAGATGATGCCGATGCCTGCTTCTTGC
>JACIZP010000078.1 GCA_014359355.1 Calditrichota bacterium
GAATCGCAACTGTGGAGGGATCGGGTGGAATGGTGACAAAGGCTCTTAGCCCATTTGCGCGGCCCGCGCCAGGTTTGCCCATTAGGCGCGGTGCGCCCCCTTTGCGGCGCCCCACCAGAGCAGAGGCGGAGCGCTTCCCAAAGGTGGCCAGAGAATTCATCGAGAGGACGCGCGCCGAACAGACGCTTTTGGTGAACAGACGCCTCTACCATCTCGACTGGATGGCGGACCGTCATTTCGTCTTGGCCGGGGCGACTGGCCAGGGCCTTGGCGGCGCCCTGGCTGTGGCGACTCTGTTCCGTCTGGGGCGTCGCGGCAGCCTGACCGTCATTTCGCGCGACTTGTCCCTATCGGTGGGATACCAGAGCGGCCTCCTGTTGCAGCAGATGGCTGAGCAGTTGGATCTCGGGGAGCGCTTCCACTGGGTGAACGACGGCCTGGCAGCCTCAGGCGAAGCCTTCGAGCACATCGTGGCGGCTCTGCGCCGGGCTGGTGCCGACGAAGTGGTGTACATCAACACAGTCGCCTCGGCAAGCTCTGGGCTCTTGCCGGGATTCCCACCAGTGTACGTGAAAGACATTGACCGCGACGGCCTCTTCCAGTGGGAACTGGAGCCGCTTAGCGACAAGGCCATCGAGACGACCAAATACGTCATGGGCACGCTGGCGGTGCAATTCCCCATGGCGCTCGAGAAGGCAGGCATTCACGTGGAAGTGAGCGCCTTTGCCGATTGGCGTGGCAGCCTGGACCACTGCAGCCGCAACCCTGCAATCCCTGAGTACGGTCGCCATGGGCCCTATTCCACCAGCCTCTTCTTGCCGAAAGACATCATCCAGGCAGCCACCAGAGCAGCCTACAAGACCTCGCGCAAAGTGATTGACGTCTTCTTTCCGGTAATGAAGACGCGCGCCCTGTCGTACATCCCCGGCGGCAGACTCATGGCGCTGCTGTACGACGAGCTGCGCCGCCGCGAAGAGCTGCCCTTCATCGATATTCCAGAGCTGGCGGTGGCCTTCCTGCACCGCGTCGGCCGCGTGCTCGACAAAGGCGTGGATAACCTGTTTCCACGCCTCGACCTCCACGAGGCCTCTTTGGACTTTTGGTTCTACGAGGTGATGCAACGCCTCACCACGGACGAGAACGACGAGTTCTACTACAAACGGTGGATTCGCGATGACTGGGAGGAATAGCTCGCCTGCTACCCCATCAGGCGATTGCTTGCCCTTGGCGACAAGTTGACGAGGAGGAAAGCAATGCATCTCTCAGCATCTACACGGGTGGGAGAGCTTTTGAAGGAGTACCCGTTTTTACTCGACTTTTTGGTGAGTCGCTCGGAGAAGTTTAAGCTGCTGACGAACCCTTTGCTGCGGCGCACGGTGGGACAAGTGGCTACCCTTGCGCAGGTGGCGTCCATCGGCGGCATCGAGCTGGCCACATTGCTTGCGGAGATAGCCGGGGAGATCAAGCGTCAGACCGGCCAAGAGGTGACGCTGGATACCTCGGTGGTCCCCCAGGTCACTGTCACTGACCCCGCCCAGCGGATCGAGATGCTCAAGGCCATCATTGCCGACTTGCACGAGGGGCGGGACGTGGCCACTGCTAGGCAGCGTTTCCGGGAGCTCATCAAGGACGTCGAGCCCAGCGAGATTGCGGCCATGGAGCAGAAGCTCATCGCAGAGGGGATGCCCGAGGCTGAAGTCAGGCGTCTGTGCGACGTGCACGTGGAGGTGTTCAAAGAGGCTTTGGAGCGCCACGAGCTGCCTGGTGCACCGCCTGGACATCCAGTGCACACCTTCATGCAGGAAAACCGCGCCATAGAGGGACTCTTGCAACAGGTCCGAGAGCTCACCGCACAACCTACCCTTCCCCCGGAGGCGCTGGCCAGGCTCGCCGCCGTGGTGGGCGAGCTGCGCAAAGTCGACCTGCATTACCTGCGGAAGGAGAACCAGCTCTTCCCTCTGCTGGAGAGACACGACGTGAGCGGGCCGTCGCAGGTCATGTGGGCGATTCACGACGACATTCGTGCGCAGCTCAAGAGGTGTGCCCAACTGCTGGAGGGAGGGAACACAGCCGAGGCGATCGCTGTGCTGGCCCACGCTTCCCAAGAGATTGCCGACATGGTCTACAAGGAGGAGCACATCTTGTTCCCCCTGGCCTTGGAGCTCCTGGCGCCGGAGGAATGGGCGCGGGTGAAGTCGGGCGAGGAAGAGATCGGGTTTGCCTGGATTGCTCCACCCCCGCCCTGGGAGCCGAAAGCTGAGGAACCTCCTCCCGTGGCAGCACCTGCGCAGGCGTGGAACTTCGACACCGGCCACTTGACTCCTGAGCAGGCCAACCTGATCCTGACCCACTTGCCAATCGACCTTTCGTTCGTTAATGAGCGTGACGAAGTGGTCTACTACTCGGCCACCAGAGAGCGGATCTTTCCGCGGAGTCCTGGAGTTATCGGGCGCAAGGTGCAAAAGTGCCACCCGCCGAAGAGCGTGCACATCGTGCAGCAAATCCTTGACGATTTTCGCAGCGGCAAGAAGGACGTGGCTGAGTTTTGGATCACCGCGCATGGGCGCTTTATTCACATCCGCTACTTTGCGGTGCGCGACAGGGCAGGAGTCTATCGTGGTTGTCTTGATGAGACGCAGGACGTGCCCGGCATTCGCGCGCTCACCGGGGAGAAGCGACTGCTGGACTGGTAATGGCAGGTTCGGCAGGGGCCTCGTCGCGGTGCCCCTGTGCGTATGAGGCAGGAGACCAACTGAAGGAGGTGCACAATGTCCATCGCAAAGCTGAAATGGGCAGCCATTGCCGCCTTTGTGGTAGCGATGGTGGTACTGTTGGGTGGTGGACTGGCAGCCAAGCGGCAACTTGCCCCCTATCCGGGTAGCGTGACCGATGGCGAGGGGAGAGTCCTCTTCACCCGGGCGGACATACTGCAGGGGCAGGAGGTCTATCAACGGCATGGCCTGATGGACCATGGCAGTGTGTGGGGGCACGGTTCGCAGCGCGGGCCGGAATTCTCGGCCCTCACCCTGCACCTCATCGGCGAGGTCCTGCGCGATGAGGCGGCATTTCAGGAGTTTGGTCGCTCGTACGCAGAACTGGACCAAACGGAAAGAGAGCTCGTTGACTTGAAGACCAAGTGGGAGGTCAAGGAGAATCGCTACGATCCTGAGGCGGATCGGCTGGTGCTCACGCCCACCCAAGTCAAGGCCTTAGCGCGCGTGCAGCAGTACTGGGACAAGGTACTGGGAGAGGGGGAGCTTCGCTACGGCTTCTTGCCGCAAACGGTCAAGGATCCCGCAGACCGGCAGCAGATCGCGCGCTTTTTCTTCTGGACTGCCTGGGTTGCCTCGGTGCAGCGCCCTGGGGAAGACTACTCCTACACCAACAATTGGCCTCCTGATCGCAGCGTGGGCAATACTGCCACCACGAACGTCTACCTCTGGACGCTGGGGGGTATCTTTTCCCTGTTCATCGTGTTGGGGCTGTTCATCTATTGGGTGCACCACCATCAGCTTTGGTACGGGGAGGCGCGCGGCGTGCCCCTGGCGGAGAGACTCATTGACATGCCGCTTACGCCCAGCCAGTTCCGAGCCGCAAAGTTCTTCCTTGTCGTCATCCTTCTGTTCCTCCTGCAGACCACCTTCGGAGGGCTGCTCGCCCACTACACGGTGCATCCGCGCAGCTTCTACGTGTCGTGGATCGCCAAGGTCATGCCGTACAGTTGGGCAAAGAGCTGGCATCTGCAATTGGCCATCTTCTGGATTGCCACTACCTGGGTGGCCTCAGCCATCTACTTGGCGCCCATCCTGGGCGGGCGGGAGCCGAAGCGGCAAGGGCTCCTGGTGAACATCCTGTTCGTCGCCGTGGTCGCTGTTGCCCTGGGTAGCCTTTTTGGCGAGGTGGCGGGCATCAAGGGGTTGCTCGGCAAGGCGTGGTTCTGGCTCGGGCATCAGGGGTGGGAGTATCTTGAGCTTGGTCGGCTGTGGCAGATTCTCCTTTTCGTAGGACTTATCGCCTGGCTGCTCATCGTCTACCGCGCGGTGGCTCACCACCTCCGGCTCAAGCACAAGGACGAGTTTACCGCGCTGATCTGGTTCTATCTGCTCAGTGCCATCCTGGTGGTGGGGTTTTTCGGCTTTGGTCTCATGTACGGCCGGGGTACCCACCTCACACTGGCCGATTACTGGCGCTGGTTCGTGGTGCACATCTGGGTGGAGAGCATTTTCGAGTTCTTCGGCGTGGCTGTGATTTCCACCCTGTTGGTGGCCATGGGGCTGGTGACGGCCCAGGCGGCGCTGCGGGTGGCCTACTTCACGGCCGCCCTGGTCTTCCTCACCGGGATCATCGGCACCGCCCACCACTACTTCTGGTATGGCGGTCCCTCGTTCTGGCTTGGCTGGGGTGCTGTCTTTTCGTCCATGGAGCCGGTGCCGCTGTTTGGCCTGGTGGTGAGGGCATTGATGGAATACAAGGCGGTCAAGGGGCAAGGGCAGGAGTTCCCTTATCGTTGGCCCTTCTACTTCCTGGTTGCCTCCTCCTTCTGGACCTTTCTCGGGGCTGGCGTGTTCGGATTTCTGATCAATCTGCCCATTGTCAACTACTTCGAGCATGGCACCTATCTGACCATGAATCACGGTCACACAGCCTTGTTCGGCACCTATGGCATGTTGTCCATCGCGTTGCTACTTTTCTCGTGGCGCGGCCTGGTGGAGAAGGCGCGGTGGAACGACCGCCTGCTTGGGCTTTCCTTCTGGGGCCTGAACGGTGGTCTGCTCCTGATGGCCCTGGCCACCCTGTTGCCGGTGGGCATTATGCAGGCCTGGACGAGCTTCAAAGAGGGGCTCTGGGTTGCACGGGACGCCTCTTTCTTTGAACGGGAGCCGGTGGTGTTGCTGGGACAGCTGCGCATGATCCCCGATTTGATTATCATTCTCCTCGGGGTAGTACCCCTGGCCTATTTCTTGTTCTCCACGTACCGGAGGCTGAAGCCACCGGCCATCAAGGCAGGGGAATCGGTGTGGAAGGAGCTGGGAACGGAGCTCTAAAGTGACGTGGGGAGGCCGTCAGTTGCACGGCGGCCTCCCCGTTTAGGACCGATCACATCAGGATTCCGGTGTCACATGGTGGAACGAGCTAGCAGTCGCCTTCTGCGTGAAGAGAGGACCGTCGCGGTCATGGTCCGCACCTATTGTGCCGGAGTACATGGTAGCCGGGTTGGTCTGTGCGCCGAGTGTACGGAGCTCTTGGCCTACGCTCGCCAGCGTGTGGCGCGATGCCCTTTTGGGGCGAACAAGCCCACCTGCGCCAAGTGTGTCGTGCACTGTTTTCGCAAGGATATGCGGGCAAGGATCCGGGCGGTGATGCGCTACGCCGGGCCGCGCATGCTTTTTCGTCACCCTGTGCTCGCGTTCTTTCATCTGTTGGATAGGCGGCGCAGCGCTCCCCACCTGCGCGGAATGCAGGCTGTGACGGAGCCAAAGAGGGGCGCAGGGCAGGAAGCGAGCGCTCATCGAGTCGCCCTTCCGGAAGAAAGTGCTTGACAAGCTGCTCGGTTTTGAGTATATTTGCAGCAAACAAAGGCAAAGCTATGGCTACTCTTCAGGTGCAGCGACATCCCTCCCATCAGTGGTTTTGGTGCTGGTATTATCATATCAGTGGTGGGAGGGATTTGTCCCTGACCTGAGGCACTACCAAGCATAAGCAAGAGGCAAATTCAGCCCACCACAGAGCAGCGTGGTGGGCGTTTTGTTTTTGTGGCCATGCCCTGTGGTGCAACGCTGTCAGACCTTTGAGATTCTCCACGGAGGGACGCACCTATCCCCGGCGGTAATCCGCTGGTGCCCACGGCCTGTCTGTCCGTGGGTGGGGACAAGTTGTTCATGTCCACCGACGGCTGGTGGAGCCGATGTGGTCATAGGTTGCTGACCAAATGAGGCCCGGAACGTTTCGGAGGAGGGATGTGGTGGACGATCCCCTTGTCGTGGCAAGAAAGAGAATCGACGAGATCGACGGTGCCATCATCGCGCTGCTAAATGAACGGGCGCGCTGTGCCCTGCGCATTGGCGCCATCAAGCGAGAGCGTGGGCTTTCGGCTCGCGACCCGGAGCGGGAGGCAACCGTGTTGGCGCGGGTGGAGAGGGAGGCGGCAGGGCCCCTGCCCGGCTCCTCGCTTCGCCGCATCTTTGTGGAAATCATCGCTGCCTGTCGCAGCGTTCAGGAACAGCAAAGCAGGAGGTGACGTGGCCCAAGGCAATGACCAGCTGAAGATAGGCGAGCTGCCGCGCCTGAGCATTCTTCCGATCGAGGACGTTCTGTTTCACGAGGAGCCGGATGAGGAACGTGCGACGCTGCTCACCGCAAAACTCGAAAAGGAGGGGGTGCTCAGGAACCCGCCCATTGTTGCGGATGTCAATGGTGCCCGGCGACGCATCCTCCTCGATGGCGCCAATCGCCTCACGGCCCTACGCACCCTGGGCTTCCGGCACGTGCTCGTGCAGGAGATCGACCTTTTTGATCCTGGCTTAGTGATTTCCCAGTGGCACCACGCTGTAGAGCGCCTGGACAGATCCTATTTCCAGCAGAGACTGGCGGAGATTGAGGGCCTCATGGTGAACGAGGAGCCTGTCCCGGAAGCTGATGCTATCGCCCGCCTGCAGTTTCCCGACCGCTCCCACTTGCACCTCTGCGCCGACGGGGACATATTCCACCTTGTGCGCCTGCTTGCCCAGGTGACCAGCCTGTATCACGGCTCGGCGTACATGGACCGGGTGAGTTACACGAACCTTGAGCACCTGCAGCGCAACTATGCCGAGTTCAGCGCTCTGGTCTCCTTCCGAACCTTCAGCAAAGACGAAATTGTCGAGCTCACGACGAACAACGTGAAGGTGCCAAGCGGCATCACCCGCGTGTTGGTGCC
This sequence comes from Calditrichota bacterium, assembly GCA_014359355.1. Classification (NCBI taxonomy): domain Bacteria; kingdom Pseudomonadati; phylum Calditrichota; species Calditrichota bacterium. The sequence goes on from JACIZP010000078.1 coordinate 6,917, forward strand.
CAAGCGCGCGCTATTCTTCAATCTTCCCCTGGAGGTTTTGGCAAGAGGCAGCAGCGCTGCGGAACTGAATGAATGGCTGCAACGGCACTTGGCAGAGAAGATCAGAAGCAAATCTATCCGCTTCTACCAGGAACCGACCTTTATCTTCGACGAGTAGCTGGCCCTGGGCGTGCCCAGGAAGGAACTGAACGAAAAGGTGAGGAGTGCGCAATGGACAGAGTCAAGTACCAGCTGGATGAGAAGGAGGTGCCGCGGCAATGGTACAACATCCAGGCGGATCTCCCAGAGCCGCTGCCGCCGGTGCTTCATCCGGCCACGGGCAAGCCAGTAGGTCCGGATGACCTGGCACCGCTCTTCCCGATGGCGCTCATCATGCAGGAGGTGAGCAGGGAGCGCTGGATCGACATTCCCGATGAAGTGCGGGAGGTATACGCACTCTGGCGCCCTACGCCGCTGTACAGGGCCAGACGACTGGAGAAGGCGCTGGATACACCGGCGCGCATCTTCTACAAGTACGAGGGGGTCAGCCCGGCGGGCAGCCACAAGCCCAACACCGCAGTCGCACAGGCCTACTACAATGCCAAGGAAGGCATCAAGCGGATCACCACCGAGACGGGGGCTGGACAGTGGGGGAGCGCGTTGGCGCTGGGTGGCATGTTGTTCGGAGTGGAGGTGAAAATCTACATGGTGGCGATTAGCTATCGTCAGAAGCCCTATCGCCGCATCCTCATGGAGACATGGGGCGCCACCTGCATCCCCAGTCCCAGCAATGAGACCAAGGCCGGCCGAGCGGTGTTGGCCCGTGATCCGGACAGCCCTGGCAGTCTCGGCATCGCCATCAGCGAGGCGGTGGAGGAGGCTGTGACCCGCGACGACACCCACTATTCCTTGGGCAGCGTGCTCAACCACGTGTTGCTGCACCAGACCGTCATCGGCTTGGAAGCAAAACGGCAGATGGAGCTGGCTGGCTATTATCCCGACGTCATCGTCGGCTGCATCGGCGGGGGCTCCAACGCTGCTGGGCTGTACCTGCCTTTCTTGAAGGACAAAATCGACGGGACGCAGCCCCACCTCCGCGTCATCAACGTGGAGCCGGCCAGTTGCCCGACGGTCACGAAGGGGCTGTACGCTTACGACTTTGGCGACAGTGCGGGGCTGACTCCCCTGTTGAAGATGTACACCTTGGGTCACGACTTTGTACCACCGCCGGTGCACGCGGGCGGTCTGCGCTACCACGGCATGGCGCCGATTATCTGCCACCTGCATCGTTTAGGGCTCGTAGAGGCGCGGGCGGTCAATCAGGTGGAGACCTTCCAGGCAGGAGTGACCTTTGCCCGCCATGAGGGTATCATTCCGGCCCCGGAGAGCAACCACGCCATCCGGGTGGTTATCGACGAGGCACTCCGGTGCAAGGAGGAAGGGAAGGCGCGCACCATCCTTTTCAACCTCAGCGGCCATGGCCACTTTGACATGGCGGCCTACGAAAGCTTCCTCAGCGGGAAGTTGCAGGACTTTGAGTATCCGGAAGAGAAAGTGGCGGAGGCGCTCAAGCGCCTACCTGTCGTGTCCTAAGTGCCTTCGGCCACGCATCGCGGAGGAAGGCCCATGGTCGTGGTGATGGACGACAACGCAACCCCGGAAGACATTCAGGCGGTGGAAGACAAGCTCGTGGCCCTTGGCTTTCGGGTACACCGCTCCACCGGCGTGAACCGCACCATCCTCGGTGCCATTGGTGACAAGCGAGGGGTGGACACGCGCGACTTGGAGGTGATGCGCGGCGTGCATGAGGTGCTGCGCATCACCGAGCCGTACAAGCTGGCCAGCCGGGCATTTCACCCCTTGGACACGGTGGTGCGGGTCAGGGACGTGGAGGTTGGGGGCGAGGAAGTCGTGGTGATGGCCGGCCCCTGTGCGGTGGAGAGCGAGGCGCAAATCTACGAGGTTGCCGGCTTGGTGAAGAAGGCAGGGGCGCGCGTGCTTCGTGGCGGTGCCTTCAAACCGCGGACCTCGCCTTATAGCTTCCAGGGGCTGGGCGAAGAAGGGTTGCGCTTTCTGCGCAACGCGGCTCAGGCGCACGGTTTGGCGACGGTCTCGGAGGTCATGGAGGCGCGGGACGTGGAGATGGTCGCCTTGTACGTGGACCTCCTCCAGATTGGCGCGCGCAACATGCAGAATTTCTCCTTGCTCAAAGAGGCAGGTCGAGCGGGCAAGCCAGTGCTCTTGAAGAGGGGTATGGCGGCCACCATCGAGGAGTGGCTCATGGCGGCAGAGCACATCATGGCCGCCGGGAACGCGCAAGTGGTGCTGTGCGAACGTGGCATTCGCACCTTCGAAACCTACACGCGCAACACCATGGACATCTCGGCGATACCGGTGGTGAAGAAGCGGAGCCATCTGCCCATCATTGCCGATCCTAGCCACGGCACTGGCCTGCGCGACAAGGTGGCGCCCATGGCGCGCGCGGCAGTGGCGGCCGGAGCCGACGGGCTGCTGGTCGAAGTGCACCCGCGTCCGGACGAGGCGCTCTCCGATGGCGCACAGTCCCTGCTGCCTGAGCAGTTCGCCCACCTGATGGAGGAGCTGCGCATCATCGCCTGGGCCATTGGCAGAAGGGTGGCGGAGCCGCAATGAGCGACACTGCCCAACAGAACGCGCCCACGCGCGTGGCCATCATCGGCATCGGGGTGATTGGTGGCTCGCTGGCCATGGCCATCAAGCGCAAGCTACCCACGCTGGAAGTGCTGGCCGTTGACGAGGAGCCCATCGTGGCTCTGGGGAGAGAGCTTGGCGCAATCGACCGAGGATTTGGCAAAGAAGAAGTGGAAGGCTGCGTAGCACAGGCCGACGTGGTGGTGTTAGCGACGCCCATCGCTGAGATCCTTCGCCTTCTGCCTCGGGTGGCGGCTGCGGTCCGACCAGGCGCCATAATCACCGATGTCGGGAGCAGCAAGCGCAAGATAGTGCAGGTAGCCGAAGCTGTGGTTCCTTCGGGCTGTTACTTCGTGGGTGGGCACCCGATGGCGGGCTCCGAACGGCAGGGTCTGCGCGCAGCAGATCCGCTCTTGTTCGAAAACGCGGTGTGGGTGCTCACCCCGGCTGCAAAGACCCCGGCGCGTGTGGTCCGCTCCTTAGGCGGTCTCCTGGAGCAGGTGGGGGCCAAGGTGCTCATCGTCAGCCCCCTGTTGCACGACCGCGTGGCGGCTGCAGTCAGTCATCTCCCCCAGCTTCTGGCTGTGGCGTTGATGAACATGGTCGCCCGCCATCAATCCGACATGCCGCACCTGCTCAAGTTAGCTGCTGGAGGTTTCCGGGACATGACGCGCATCGCGTCCAGCCCTTACCGCATGTGGGCTGACGTGCTTGCCACCAACGTCGAGCAGATCGTGCCCTTTGTGGATGAATACATCGCGGAGCTGGAGCGGATCCGGGGCAAGCTTCTGGCGGGCGATTTGGCGGTAGAATTCGACAGTGCTGCCCGGAGCAGGCTGTTCATTCCGCGCGACACAAAGGGCTTCCTCAAGCCGCACTATGACCTCATCGTTCAGGTGGAAGATCGGCCTGGGGTGATCGCGGCGATGGCCGGGGCCCTGGCCGCCGAGGAGATCAACATCAAGGACATCGAGGTGCTGAAGGTGCGGGAGGGTGAGGCCGGCAGCATCCGCATGGCTTTCGAGTCGGAGGCTTGTCGCAAGCGCGCCGCAGAGCTCATTGGCAGCCTGGGTTACCGGGTGCGCACAGTGGAGTGAGACGATGGACCGGGAGATTAGACCTGGCGGTGCCCTGCGCGGCACGGTGCGTGTGCAAGGGGACAAGTCGATTTCCCATCGGGCCCTGATCTGTGGCGCCATAGCCGAGGGCCGGACGCGCATCCGCAACCTTTGCCCAGGCAAGGACGTGCAGAGCACGATGTCGTGTCTGCAAGCCTTAGGGGTGCCGATTCGCGTGCGGGGGAGCGAGGCCATCGTGGACGGCGTGGGCCTGCGCGGTTTGCGGCCGCCATCTGCCGTGCTCGATGCGGGCAATTCCGGGACGACCATGCGCCTGCTCGCTGGAGTTCTGGCCGGGCAACGGTTTGCCGCGTCCATCACCGGGGACGAGTCCCTGCGGCGGCGGCCTATGGCGCGCGTCATCGAGCCCCTGAGCATGATGGGCGCACGCATCGAGTCCACGCCAGGAGGCTTTGCACCACTGCACATCCGGGGCAACAGGCTCAAGGCCATCTCCTATGCGATGCCGGTTGCCAGTGCCCAGGTCAAGTCGGCAGTGCTGTTGGCAGGACTTTTTGCCGAAGGGAAAACGGAGGTCATGGAGCCGGCGCCCACGCGCGATCACACAGAGCGCATGCTCCCCCACTTCGGCGTGCCGATAAGCGTGGACGGAAGAGCGGTGGCCGTCTGGGGGCCGGCACGGTTGCAGGCCGCCAGCGTTGAGGTGCCGGGGGACATATCCTCGGCAGCATTTTTCCTCGCGGCAGCGGCCGTGGTCGAGGGATCGTCGCTGCGTGTCGAGGGAGTAGGCATCAACCCCACCCGCAGCGGCGTACTCGAGGTTCTGAGGGACATGGGCGCGCGCTTGGCGTTGGAAGAAAAAGCGGAGTCCTGGGAGCCGGTGGCCGATGTGCTTGTCGAGGCAGGCCCCTTGCAGGCCGTAGAAATTGAGGGTGCGCTTGTCCCGCGCCTGATTGACGAACTGCCAGTGCTGGCGGTCGTGGCTACGCAGGCCGAAGGCGTCACCCATATCCGGGGCGCAAGAGAGCTGCGCGTGAAGGAGAGTGACCGCATCCGGGCTGTGGCTGCTAACCTCAGGGCGATGGGCGCCGAGGTGGAGGAGCTGGAAGACGGGCTCGTTATTCCCGGTCCCCAGAAGCTGAAGGGCGCCGTGGTAGATAGCTTTGGCGACCACCGCATCGCTATGAGCTTCGCGGTTGCTGGCTTGCTTGCGGACGGCCCGACCGTGATCCGCCAGGCCGAGTGTGTGGATATCTCCTTTCCCGGCTTCTTCGCCCTGCTTGAGGAGCTGGGCCGTGGCTGACGCGCACACTCAGACGCTCGGGCTCATCGGCGACCCTGTGGAACATTCCGTTTCGCCGCTCCTTCATGGGCACCTGATTCGCGCCCTTGGCGTGAACTACTGCTACCATGCCTTTCGGGTACGCCGCGACGAGCTGGCCGTGGCCCTCGCTGGGTTGAAGGCGCTTGGCGTGAAGGGGGTCAACGTCACCCTCCCGCACAAAGAGGCGGTCCTGCCGCTGCTGGATGGGGTGTCCCCAGAGGCCCGAGCGGTGGGAGCAGTCAATGTCGTTGTCAACGCGAACGGCCGGCTGGTGGGCTACAATTCGGACGTGGTTGGAATAGAACTGGCCTTGAAGCGACATGGGGTTGACGTGCGCGGCCACAAGGTGGTGGTGCTGGGCGCAGGGGGCGCGGCGCGCGCAGCGGTGTGGGCGCTGGCGAAAATGGAGGCGGCAGGGGTGCACATCCACAGCCGCTCATTGATCAGAGGAGAACGACTCGCCAGAGAATTGGCCGAATCGTGCGGCAGAACCGAACTATCCGCGTTCGCGTGGGAAGAAGCTGCCTTTGCCCAGAGCTTCGATGGCGCAGCGCTCCTGGTCAATGCCACGCCTTGTGGGATGTGGCCACGGCATCACGAGTCGCCTGTGGCAGGCAAGTACCTGAGCAAAGGCCTGGCGGTGTTCGACCTCGTCTACAATCCGCTGCGCACTCGCTTGCTGCGGGAGGCGACAGAGCGTGGGGCGCAGACAATACCCGGCCTGGACATGCTCATCTTCCAGGCAGTAGAGGCGATGGCGCTGTGGACTGGCCGGCGCCCGGCCAATGAGGACGAATTCGTGGCGAAGATGCGCAGGCTTCTCAGCAAGGAACTGCAGGGTCATGGGTAGGCTGCGATACTTCACAGCGGGCGAGTCGCACGGCAAGGCGCTGGTAGGCATCCTGGAGGGGATGCCCGCTCAGGTACCGGTGCGCAGGGAGGAGATTGACCGCCAGTTGCGACGTCGGCAAGCGGGCCATGGGAGGGGCGCGCGCATGGGCATCGAACAAGACCGGGTGGAGATTCTTGCCGGGGTGCGCCTGGGGCGCACCACTGGGGCTCCGGTGGCCCTCGTAGTGGCTAATCGGGACTGGCAGAATTGGCAGGAGGTCATGGCTGTAGAGGCAAGCGGCGAGCGGCCTGAGCCGGTGACGGTGCCGCGCCCTGGTCATGCAGACCTTGCCGGGGCCCTCAAGTACCGGCACACTGACCTACGCGACGTGATCGAACGAGCCAGTGCCCGCGAGACGGCCATGCGCGTGGCTCTGGGGGCAGTGGCTGGTGAACTTCTGGAACAATTGAGCATCGGTGTGGTCAGTCACGTCGCCGCCATCGCCGGCCAGTGGAGCAGTTGGAAAGCGATTGATGAGACGCCAGCTGTTGCCGGCAGCCGTGCCCTGCAGTGGTGCGGGAAGCTCGGCGCCCAGGCGGACGAGTCCCGGGTGCGATGCTTAGATCCTGAAGCCGAAAAGCGTATGCTCGCGGCGATCGATGAGGCGCACGAGGCGGGCGACTCCGTGGGCGGCGTGCTGGAAGTGGTGGCAGTGGGCGTGCCACCAGGCCTCGGCGGCTACGCGCACTGGGACCGCCGCCTGGACGGACGCTTGGCCATGGCAGTGATGTCCATCCCTGGCATTAAGAGTGTGGAAATCGGTTTGGGGTCGAGAACTGCAGACCTTCGTGGTTCACAAGTGCACGACGAGATTGTCGCCCGGCCGCGGCGCAGGTTGGTTCGGGCCAGCAACCACGCAGGCGGCATCGAGGGCGGCGTGAGCAACGGTCAGCCCATTGTGCTGCGCGCCGCCATGAAACCGATACCGACACTTGCCCGCCCCTTGCGTTCTGTGGACTTGTGCAGCGGCAAGCCTACCGCGGCTCATCGCGAACGGGCAGATGTGTGCGCTGTCCCTGCGGCTGCGGTGGTTGCAGAGGCCATGGTCAAACTGGTGCTTGCCGATGCTATCCTGGAAAAGTTCGGCGGCGACTCCTTGCCTGAGCTGCTCGCAGCCTATGAGCACAACAAAGTCCGGTAACATCTATCTCATCGGCTTTATGGGCGCAGGGAAGAGCAGCCTCGGACGAGCCCTTGCTGCACGCCTGGGCATGCCCTTTGTCGACACCGACCAGCTCATCGAGCAACTGACCGGGCGCAGCATCGCTGATCTCTTCGCCATAGAAGGGGAAGGCCATTTTCGCCAGATAGAACGGCAGGTGATCGAAACGGTGAGCAGGCAGGTAGGCCAGGTGGTGGCGGTCGGCGGAGGAGCAGTCGTGGACAGTGAGAACTGGCGACGGCTGCAAGAAAGCGGGATAACCGTGTACATCAAGTGCGCGCCCTCCCTGTTGAGTCAGCGACTCGCCAAAGATAGGGCCCGTCCGCTGCTGCAGGGACTTGACGGAGAGGAGCGCTCTTTGGCCATTGCAGGCCTGTTGGCCGAACGGGAACCGCGTTACTGCCAGGCGCAGGTGGTTCTGCGCGTGGACGAGACGGCCACCGTCGAGGCGCTGGTGAGTCAACTGTTGGCGGTGCTGGGAAAAAGGGATGGAAACGATTGAGGTCAAAGTGGGCACGTGCTCGTACCCCGTGCACGTCGAAACGGGTGTGCTCGCGCGGGTAGGGGAGATGCTCGCCCCTTACCTGGTCGGCAGGCGTGTGGCCTTGGTCACCGATAGCCACGTGGCTCCGCTTTACGCCGCGCCGGTGAGCCAGAGTCTGCGGGCAGCCGGTGCTGAGGTGAACCAGTACGTCCTCCCTGCGGGCGAGGCATCCAAATCGCTGCGCTCCTGCCAATGGCTGTGGGGAAAGCTCTTGGAGGACCGGCTCGATCGCAGTGTCACCGTGGTCGCCCTTGGGGGAGGGGTCGTTGGCGACCTGGCAGGATTTGTGGCGTCCACGTACCTGCGCGGGGTGGACTTGGTGCAGATTCCGACGACCCTCATCGCGCAAGTGGACAGCGCATTAGGCGGCAAGACGGGAGTCAATCACCCGGCTGCAAAGAACATCATCGGCACCTTCTATCATCCGCGCTGCGTCCTAATTGACCCAGCCGCGCTCGCAACATTGAAGAGGCGCGATCTACGTGCTGGCTTCGCCGAAGTGCTCAAATATGCCGTCATCGCACACCCAGCGCTGTTCCAGCTGTTGCAGGACAAGTTGGAGTCCCTGCTGGCGTTGCAGGACGAGAAAACCCTCGCCTGGGTGATCAGTCAATGCTGCCAGGTGAAAGCACGTATCGTCGGCCGGGACGAGCGCGAGCAGGGGATGCGGCGGGTGCTCAACTTCGGCCATACCATCGGGCATGCGTTGGAAGCGGCTACCAGGTTCAAGGCCCTCCGCCACGGCGAGGCGGTGCTCTTCGGCATGCGTGGTGCAGCCTGGCTCTCCGCGCAACGGGGTCTCCTGCCGGGAGACCAGTTCCGACAGGTCGGCGAGCTTCTGAACCGGCTGCCGTGCCCGGTGGATTTGTCGCGCGTCGTTCCTTCCGCCGTGATGCAGTTCGTCGCTACCGACAAGAAGCACTATGCCCGCACGCTACATTTTGTGGGTCTGCGGGGCATCGGCTGGCCGCAGGTCATCACCGACGTCACTGAGCATGAACTCATGGCGGCCATCGAGTACGCCTTGGGGAGGAGGTGACGAGTGAAGGTCCTCGTACTTCACGGGCCCAACCTGAATCTGCTCGGCGAGCGGGAGCCGCACATCTACGGCACCATGACGCTGCGCGCGCTCAACGCGCTGATCAGGAACCATGCACGCCTCCTCGGTGTCCGAGTCAAGATCGCGCAATCCAACCACGAAGGCCGGCTCATCGACCTCATTCACCGGCGGCGAAAGTGGGCGGACGGCATCTTAATCAACCCCGGGGCTCTTACCCATTACAGCTACGCGCTGCGGGACGCCCTTGGCGCCGTGGCGCTGCCGGTAGTCGAGGTGCACCTATCGGACATTTACGCGCGAGAGGAATTCCGACGCGTCTCGGTGATTGCGCCGGTGTGTGTGGCGCAGATTGCCGGGTTGGGACCCGACGGTTATCTGCGCGGCTTGGAGGAACTGGTACGGGTCATCACCAAAAGAGGAGACGATGCGCAAGGTTAAACTGGTCATCCCCAAGGGTCACATCCACAATGGCGTGGTGCAGCTTCTCACCGACGCCGGTTTTGTGTTGCGGGAAAACGATCGGCAGTACGTGCCAGCGGTCAACGATCCGGAGCTGCAGGTGAAGATCATGAAGCCGCAAAACATCGCCCAACTCGTCGAGCTTGGCTCGCACGACTGCGGCTTCACCGGCCTGGACTGGATCGTGGAGACTGGGGCGCGGGTGGAAGAACTCATGGACCTGCGCCTGGACCCGGTGAGCATTGTCGCAGCGGTGCCGGCCCAGCTCAAGACCGCAGAGCTGCGCAGCCGCCGTCTGGTCGTCGCCTCTGAATACGAGCGCATCTCCCGCCAGTTCCTCAGCCAGCAGGGGTACGACTTTATCCTCCTCCGCACCTACGGTGCCACCGAGGCATTTCCGCCGGAGGATGCTGACATGATTATCGACAACACCGCCACAGGCCAGACGCTCCGCGCACACGGGTTGCGCATCGTTGCCACGGTGATGGAGTCGTCGACCCGCTTCATTGCCAATGCGCGCGCCATGCAAGACGAACGCAAGCGGGAAAAGATCGAAGAGCTGGTGACGCTTTTCACGGCCGTGCTCAACGCCCGGGAGAGGGTGATGTTGGAGATGAATGTGCCCGCCGAAAGGCTGGAGGCAGTGGTGCGCCTTCTCCCCTGCATGCGGGCACCGACGATTTCTCAGCTCTACGGCGAGCAGGGGTATGCAGTCAAGGCAGCGGTGCGCCGCTCCGAGATTATCCGCCTCATCCCTTTGCTCAAAAAGATGGGCGCTACCGACATTCTCGAGTACGAGTTCAAAAAGGTAATCATATGAACCTGATCAAACAGCGGGTGCGGGAGTTGTCGCGCTACGAGGTGCCCCAAGATGCGCAGATGGTCAAGCTCAATCAGAATGAGTTCCCGCGCGACGTGCCCGAGGAGATCAAGAAGGAAATCCTGGCGCGGTTGGCGGCAACCTCCTGGCAGCGCTACCCGGATGGGCAGGCAGAGGCGTTGGTGATGGCCATCGCGGCCTATGCCGGGGTGCCAGCGGCGTGCGTGCTGGTGGGCAATGCCTCAAACGAGCTCATCCAGACGGTGATTGCCGCAACCTGTGACAGTGGCGACTCCATTGTCACTGTTACTCCTGGCTTTGCCGTGTACAGTCGAGTAGCACGCATTCTGGGAGCAGGGGTGCAAGAGGTGCCACTGGGGCCCGACTTTGCATTTGACCCGGAGGCGCTGGTGGCCGCTGCCCACGGGGCGCGCCTGGTCATCTTCGCCACGCCCAACAATCCCACGGGCACCTGGATGTCCATTTCCGACATTGAGGAGCTGGTGGCGCGGGTCGAGTGCCTGGTCTGCGTGGACGAGGCTTACTTTGAGTTCCACGGCGAGACCGCCTCGCCCCTGCTGCGGAGCTACGGTAATCTCGTGCTGCTCCGCACCTTTTCCAAAGCTCTTCGCCTTGCGGGTGTGCGACTTGGCTACCTCCTGGGACCACCGCAACTGGTGGCCGAGCTGGCAAAGGCGCGGCTGCCGTTCTCGGTGGGTATCTTGCAACAGATTGCCGGCGAGGTAATGCTGGCCCACCGCGAAGTGCTGGAGCAGGAAATTCAGGAAGTGGTGCGCCAGAGGGAAGAACTCCTGGCGGCGCTGCCAGGCATTCCTGGGGTCCAGGCAGTGCCCTCGCGTGCAAACTTTGTGCTTTTCCGTCACCAGGCGGTGTCATCGGCCATGTTGTTTTCGGCCCTGCGCCGCCGTGGCGTCTTGGTGCGATCCTTTGGGGGTGCGCTGAGTGACTGGCTGCGCGTCACCGTTGGCACCCCTGCCGAAAACCAGGCGTTCTTGGCAGCCCTGCGGGCTTCGCTTGCTGAGTTGGCATGAAGGCCGTGCTCTTCGACATGGATGGGGTGCTCGTGGATGTGTCCGGTTCCTATCGACGGGCCATCGCGGCTACGGTCGAGCACTTCTCCGGAGCTACCGTCTCGGCTGGAGAGATCCAGGCCTACAAGGATGCGGGAGGTTGCAACAACGATTGGGAGTTGACCCGCCTGCTCTTGCATGACCGGGGCGTGGAGGTCCCTCTAGAAGAGGTCGTCAGCGTGTTCCAGGAACTCTACCTCGGGCAGAATTTTGATGGGCTGATCAACAACGAGCGATGGCTGTTGCGTGCGGAGGTGGCTGAGCGGTTGGCAGGCCGCTATGCGCTGGGCGTAGTGACTGGCAGACCCCGCCGTGAAGCACTCTGGACACTACAGCGCGCTGGCATGCAGCACTTCTTCGGGGCGGTGGTGACCATGGATGACCTGCCGCGGGACCGCCAGAAGCCCCACCCGGATGGCCTCCGCCTTGCGCTGGCCGCATTGGGCGCAGAAGGGGGGTGGTACGTGGGTGATAACGTCGACGACATCATTGCTGCCCGAGGGGCAAATGTGGCGCCCATCGCCGTACTCGCCAACCAAGCGGGGGAAGAAGGTGCAGCCCGCGCGGCTCTGTTGCGCAGGTACGGTGCCGTAGCAGTCATCCCGGATGTGAACAGCATAGAGGAGGTGCTCAGGTGATGCGTAGCGCCCGCGTGGAGCGTCGGAGCCGGGAGACAGAGATCCTTGTTGAGCTCAATATCGATGGCAAGGGAGAGGCGCACGTCACCACCCCCATCGGCTTGCTCACGCACATGCTCGAGGCCTTTGCGAAGCACGGAGTCTTTGATCTCACCTGCACCGCCAGTGGAGACCTGCACGTGGACCAGCACCATCTGCTCGAGGATTGCGGCCTGGTATTGGGCAAGGCCTTTGCCCAGGCCCTAGGCGATAGGCGCGGCATCAATCGTGCCGGCTACTTTGTCTACCCCATGGATGAGGCGCTGGCCGTGGTGGCCGTGGACATCGGCGGCCGCCCTTACCTGCAGTACGATGTCCACTTCAGCCGCCAGTTCTGCGGTGACCTCGACTCAGACCTCTTGGAAGATTTCTTCTATGCTTTCGCCGTGCACCTGGGAGCCAACGTGGTGGTGCGTATGCCCTATGGCCGGAGCGATCACCACAAGATGGAGGCGATCTTCAAGGCATTTGGCAAAGCCCTCGCCATGGCTTGCCAGGTCAATCCCCGGGCCGCCGGTGAAATTCCCAGCACAAAAGGAATGATCGATGATCGGGATAGTTGACTATGGTGCGGGCAATTTGCGCTCGGTGAGTAAGGCCTTATCCTATCTGGGCGTAGAGCACCGTCTTGTTCGCTGCGCGCGGGAATTGGACCACGCGGACCGGTTGATCTTGCCCGGGGTGGGGTCGTTCGGACATGCGGTTGCGCAGCTCCATGCGGCGGGCCTTTTTGAGGCCATCAAGGCGTGGCTGGAGGCTGGCCGCCCTTATTTGGGCATTTGCCTGGGTCTGCAGCTGCTGCTCGAGGGGAGCGAGGAATCACCCGGCGCAGCAGGCTTGGGCTTTGTAGAAGGCCAGTGCCGTCGTTTTTCGGGACGGCGTGTGCCGCAGATCGGCTGGAACAACGTGGAGTTCAAGGGAGACTGCCCTCTGTTCGCCGGGCTTGTCCCTGGCGAGTACTTCTACTTTGTGCATAGCTACTGGGCTCTACCCGAGGACCAACGTAAGGTGGTGGGGTGGACCGAATACGGTGTTCGCTACGCCTCTGCAGTCAGTGTGGGTCAGGTGTGGGCGGTACAGTTTCACCCTGAAAAGAGCGGTCGAGCGGGACTGACCGTCCTCAAGAATTGGCTCGACGGCTGTAGCCGTGCCGGCTCCTGCGGCTGAGAGGGCGGAGATACGGGCTTCGTACACGCGCGGGACGAGGTCGGAGGGTATCGGCACTCCCGTGGTGACGCTGAGTGCGTAAGGCGAATTCTTCCCCAGCTGGACCGCGTTGCTACGGGCAAGTCCCACGTGTTGCGCACGTTTCCCCTTTCTTTCAGCGGGAAGGTCCTTGCAAGCACAGACGAGGGGGCCGCGCTGTGGCGCCAGAGCCCGGCAGCAAGCTCCGCGTGATGACCAAGCTCCTGGCTGCCCTCCGGGTTGTTCTGCATCGAGGACGCTCCGCTCGAATAAGAGATGGTTGTGCTCCTTGTGCTCCCTGCCATGAATCCCCGCAAGACGAGCGTTCCGCACCATTGCCAAGCCCACCATCCGGCCCCTTCTGCAAGCGAGCCTGAAGAAGGCTATGTCCTCGCCGGGACATCCCGCGCCTCGCAGGCGGGAAGGCACGCCGCATACACGACGAACGACGTCCGCTCGCCTGCGCCGCGAAAATGCGTTGCAAAGCTTTCCCGGTTTTGCTATATTCCATCCCTCGTGCGGTAGAGTGCAGGAGCGCAGCTGGACGGAAGAAGAGGAACCGGTATGGAGCTCAACGAGATCGTCAGCAAAGAGGTGCTCGCCCCAGACGTGACCCGCTTTGTGGTGTACGCACCGGAGATTGCCGAGAAGCGGCGGGCTGGACAGTTTGTCATTATCCGTGTCAATCCCCTGGGCGAGCGTATTCCCCTCACCATTGCCGATGCCGACCCCCGGGCAGGCACCATCACCCTCATCTCCCAAAGCGTGGGGAAGACCACCTATGAGTTAGCCGAAAAGGAGGTCGGCGACAAGTTGGTGGACCTAGTCGGTCCCCTTGGCTCACCTACGCACATCACCAAGGTGGGCACGGTGGTCAGTGTCGGCGGGGGCATTGGCATTGCGCCTATCTACCCCATTACGCAGGCCATGCGCGCCGCAGGCAACTACATCATTTCCATTCTGGGCGCGCGCAGGAAGGAGCTGCTGATTCTGGAACAAGAGATGCGCAGCGTGAGCGATGAGGTCATCATCACCACCGACGACGGAAGCTATGGCAAGAAGGGCTTTGTCACCGACGCACTGCAAGAGCTGATCCACCAGGGCCGCAAGATCGACCTGGTGATTGCCATCGGGCCGGCGGTGATGATGAAGATGGTGAGCAAGCTTACCGCGGCGCATCAAATCCCCACCATTGCCAGCCTCAACACCATCATGATCGATGGCACGGGCATGTGCGGCGGCTGTCGCGTGACCGTCGGCGGCAAGACCAAGTTCGTCTGCGTCGACGGTCCGGAGTTCGATGCCCACCAGGTCGACTGGGACGAAATGGAAAAGCGGCTGGGCATGTACAAGGAGCTGGAGTGTAAGGCACTGGAACGGTACTGGGCGGAGAAAAAAGCGAGGGCATGAGAACGGTATGGAACAGACACTGACTCCAAAGCAGCGGCTGCAGATCCCGCCGCAACGCATGCCAGAGCAAGACCCCAAGGAGCGCATCAAGAACCAGAGGGAGGTGCCGTTAGGCTTCACGCCGGAGCAGGCCATCCGCGAGGCGCAACGCTGCCTGCAATGCAAGACCAGACCATGCGTGGCAGGGTGCCCAGTGGAGATCGATATTCCTGGGTTTATCCGCCTCATCGAGCAAGGAGAATTTGTGGCCGCCGCCCGCCGCATCAAAGAAAAGAATGTGCTGCCAGCCGTGTGCGGCCGTGTTTGCCCCCAAGAAGAGCAGTGCCAAAAAGAGTGTACCTTGACCAAGAGCCACAAGGACGTGAAGATGTCCGTGGGTATCGGCAAGTTGGAGCGCTTTGTGGCAGACTGGGAGCGCGAGCACGGCGCTGTCGAATTGCCCACTCTGCCGCCGAAGACTGGCAAGCGCGTGGCAGTGGTGGGGAGCGGGCCGGCAGGGCTGACCGTGGCTGGCGACCTCATCCTCCGCGGACACGAGGTGACCATCTTCGAGGCGCTGCACAAGCCAGGAGGGGTGCTCGTCTACGGAATCCCTGAGTTCCGTCTGCCAAAGGCCATCGTCGAAGCCGAAGTCGATTATCTCACTCGCCTGGGTGTTACCCTCAGGACTAACTTTGTCGTAGGGAAGACCAGAAGCCTTGATGAACTTCTTCAAGAGTATGACGCCGTGTTTGTGGGCACCGGTGCCGGTTTGCCGAATTTTATGCGCATACCGGGCGAGAACCTCCTCGGGGTCTACTCGGCTAATGAGTACCTCACTCGTGCCAACCTGATGCGCGCCTACGATTTTCCTGAGGCAGACACGCCCATCTTCCCTTTCAAAAGAGTGGCCACCATTGGCGGCGGGAACGTGGCCATGGACGCTGCGCGAACGGCGCTCCGCCTGGGGGCAGAGCGGTCGATTATTGTCTATCGGCGCTCGGAGAAGGAAATGCCGGCGCGGTTAGAGGAGATCGAGCACGCCAAGGAAGAGGGCGTCGAGTTTCACCTGCTCATGGCCCCTGTGCGTGTGTTGGGCGACGAGCGCGGCTGGGTGAAGGGGCTGGAGGTCATCAAGATGGAGTTGGGAGAGCCAGACGAATCGGGGCGAAGGCGTCCGGTTCCTGTGCCTGGCTCGGAGTTCATCATGGAGGTGGACGCGGTCATCGTCGCCATCGGCAATAGTCCCAATCCACTCATCCCTCAGACCACGCCGGACATTGCCGTCACCAAGTGGGGGGGCATCATCATCGACGAGCACACGGGCAAGACCTCCAAGCGGGGGGTCTTCGCTGGCGGCGACATCGTGCTGGGCGCAGCAACGGTGATCCTGGCCATGGGACAGGGAAGACGTGCCGCCAACGCGATGCACGAGTACCTGATGACTGGCAACTGGTGAGTGAAGGGGCTACCACCCGCGCAAGCGCTCGAGGCGGCGCCGCTCCTTTTTGGTGGGACGGCCCTTGAAGGGCGGGCGCATCCGCCGTGTTTGTCGGTAGAGTTCCAAAAGCTCCTGCGATTCTGGGGAGAGCTCTGGCTGATGCTCGCGGTACAGTTCGCGGGCCTTTTCGGCTGAAAGGCTTTTCGCCGTCACCTGCAGCACGTCAAACGTGCGATAGAGGTGCTTGTGCTTCACGGTGACGGTGTCCCCCACCCGGATTGCCTTGGCAGGTTTTGCCACTTGGCCGTTCACCTTGACCTTGCCTTCTTCGCAGCTCTTGGCCGCCTGCGCGCGCGTCTTGAAGATGCGCGCCACCTTGAGCCACTTGTCAAGGCGAACGCTCTCCTGCCCTTGGGGGCCGTCCTGGTGCTCTTCCCTTTCGCTCATGAACGACTCGTCACCATTCTTCACTCTGGCTCTTGCAGCAATTCATCCGCACTCGGTTGCCAGAGGTTCGCCACCGGCGCGGCCATGCCTGCTGGCGGGGCTCCTCATGGAGAAGAGGAGCCTTCCGTAAGACCGCCGCAGCTTCCCGCTACCCGGACTGGCCTGTTTTCCTCTGGTCTATCTCCTTGATTCGCTCCCTCGCCACTCGGCCAAAGCTGCTGGTGCTGCCCTCTTCGCGTTCGATGCGCTCAAAGATACGGCGCGCATCGTCCAGTTTGCCAAGCCGCATGTATGCCAGCCCCGATTCGTACATCGCGGTGACGCCCCAAGGGAGCTTCGACGGCGGAGAGAGGTACTTGACCTTCATGAGCTCCACGATGGCATCGGCATACCTGCCCATTTCCAGGTAGCATTTGCCAATCCAGTACTGGATTTCGGGCTCGGCCTCCCTGCTGGCAAAGCGTTTCAAGTCCCGAAAGTGCTCTATGGCGCGGTCGTACTCTTTGAGGTTCTTCAAGCAGGTGCCTATCTGCATCCTTCGCGTGAAGGCGTCGTCGGCGCGCGGAAACTCCTGCAGGTACTGGCGGGCAAAGGCGATGGCCCGGTCCCACATGCCTAAGCGATCCGCTGCATCGATCAGGTAGCCCAAGGCAAGCGCGCGATAGGGACGGTCTATGCGCGGGACCGCCAACGCCTTCTGGAAGGCAAGGAACGCGTTCTCAAACTGCCCGTTCTTGAAGTAAAAGTCGCCCAAGTTCACGTACGCGGTGGCCGTCAGGGGGTTGTCCGGGTACTTCGTGGGTACGCCCGCGAGGATCTTCAGCGCCTCGTCCGGCTGGTTCATGATGAGGTAGAGCTTGCCCAATCCAATGTCGCCCCACGCCGCCGTCTCCGCGTTTTTCACATCCCGCGCCGCGCGGAAGGCTTTCTCGGCCTGCTTAAAGTCCTTCTGGCGGAGAAAGAACTCGCCTTCCTCATAGGCAAAAAGGGCGCGGTTGGCGTCATCACGAAATGCCTTGAGATACTTTTCCGCCTCGGCGATGGCGCGGGCCCGGTCATCGATCCTGAAGAGGGAGATGACCAGCTTGGGCCAGGCCGCTCGTCGCACCGAGTCTGTTGCCGCGTCCTTGATCAAGTCCTGGTATGCGGCTGCGGCAGCGCGATAGTCGCCATCGCGAAAGAGGAGGTCAGCTGTGCGGAGTCGAGCCGAGAGCTTTGCGCTCGCCGAAGCAGCTGGCAGTGAACTTGCCTGACGCAAAAAGTTGAGGGCCCGCTGGCTGTCTCCTCTGTCTTCGGCCATGGTAGCAAGAAGGGCGAGGACTTGCGCAGCCTGGGGGTGCGTCGCTGCCTCGCGCACAAATTCCACAAGCAAAGCCTCCGCCTCTTGCGAGCGGCCAAGATGGTGGTACGCCAAAGCCAGGCGGAGTTTCAATTCCGGTGGTTCAACATCTGGCGCGACAGAAAGCGAAACGTCGCTTGCTCTCTTCTCCCGCGCGCGCTCGAGGAGCTCGGCGGCTGCCTGATGTTTCCCCTGGCGTATGAGAAGGTCGGCGAGCCGCACCTCGGCGCTGTCCGCCACGGGCGCATAGGCGCAGTCGTTGAGGATTCGATCGTACAGTTTTTCTGCTTCGCCAAGACGCTTGCCTGCCTCAGCCAAGGTGGCAGCCAACATCATGGCCTGGGCTCCTCTCCGGGTGCGCGGCAGGTGGTCGATGATGGCGTTCAGCGCAGCCGCAGCCGCTGTTGTGTCGCGGGCGGCCAGCGACAACTGCGCCACCAGCCAATGACAGCGGGCGCGCAGCTCGTCGTCACCAGCAAGGCGGGCTGCGTCGGCGGCAAAGGTGCGAGCCACGAGGGTCAGGCTGTCGGCTTGTGGCCCTCGCTCAAGGAGCAGACTGGCCTTCTCCGCGAGCAACTCTGCGCGCAGGGGACTCTGGGCAGGGACGAGCGCCAGCCCCGCGTCGCAATCTGTCAGCCAGCGCGGCACGTCACCGGGCGAGAGCTTGGTCATTCTCCGCAGGCCGATGAGCCCGCGTACCGCACCAACCCGCTCTTGGGCATCACTGGAGGTGGCGATGGCCTTGCGATAGAAAGCGGCAGCAGTGTCCACCAGCCCAGCGAGGGAACTCTGTTCGGCCGAGAGATAGGCTGAGGCAGCCAGGCCATGGTAGCACGTCGCCAGGCTCAGCAAGAGCTTGGCCGAGGCGGCACTGGTGTCCTGCGCGTAGAAGTGCCGGTAGAGTGCACGGGCAGTGGCATAGTCCCGCAGCGATTCCAGGTACAGCGAGCCCACGTCTACAGGCACTCGTTCCTCCTCTTGGCCGCTGGCCAGACGCACCACTTGCAGCGCCAGGGCCGATGAGGCCTTGCGGTAATCAGCAACAAGAAAGGAACGGAGCAAAGCGGCTTTGTACGCTGCCTCATCAGCCAAGGGTGATGCCGGAAACTGGCGGGCGTAGTCCTCGTAGGCATCGGCTGCCGCTGCGGGGTCGCCGAGGTCTTGGTAACAGCGCGCCAAGCTCAAGGACACCTCGTCCGCGAATTGGCTCTGCGGGAATTGGGTGAGAAACCCGAGGAGTTTGTGGATCCTCTGCGTGGAGCAACCTGCGTCCTTTTGACCGAGCTGGGCATCGAAAAAGGCAATGTCGTCCAGAAAGGGGCTGTTGGGAAAGCGGGCGGTGAACTGGGCGGCACGCTGGTGTGCCGCCTCCGCTTCTCCCAGGGAAGCCGAGGCGCGCATCGCGCCGATGGTGGCGGCAGCAATAGTACGCTCGCTGGCCAGTCGCTCGCCGACAGGGAGGGCGCGCACCGCATCAAAGTGCTGGCGCGCAGTGGCGAATTGCGCCAGTTGCAATGCGGCATTACCCGCACCAAGCCACGCCTCCGCGCGAAGGGAGTCCCCCGGCGCCAGAGAACTGGCCAACGCAAACGCCGCCAGGGCCTCATTTGCTGAGCCGGCCTGCAGCAGACTTTGGGCCTTGAGCAGAGCCGAGCGCGCTTTCAGTTCCTTGTCGGTGGCAAACTGGGCGGCCCTTTCCGCAAAGCGAGCCGATTGGGCGTACTCGCCGCGACCTTGCAGGACTTTCCCCAGGCGGAAGGCAGCAGTGGCAGTTGCCGTCGAGTCGGCTGTTGCTTCGGCTACCTGCCTGAGAATCCGCTCTGCCTCCGTGAACTGGCCCAGGCGATCGAGTATTTCTGCCTTCAACGCTAAGGCTCGGACAGTCGTGCCTTTCTTGAGGTCCGGGGTGATCAACTTTTCGGCTTCGGCAAGCGCTTCTTCGAGCTGGCCAAGATGGAACCCCGCCGTGGCCAGTAACAGACGCGCCTCTTCGCGCATCGGACTGGTGGGATATTTGTCCAGCAGCAGGCCGGCCACACGCTCGCAGTCGTCATACTCGCCAGCGTGCTGATACAGGCGCGCGGCACGCAGCAGGCCCTCTGGTGCTAAGGAACTGCCCGGGACAAAGGCCGTGATGCGCTCGAACGCCAACGCCGCATCGTGGAGCTGGGTGAGGGCTTCGTGGGCTTGGCCCTGCTGGAAGAGGAACTGGTCCAGGAGAGCGGAGCCGGGAAAGCGGAGCAGGGCATCGCGCCCGGTGCGCAGCGCTGCCTCGTGCTGCCCGGATAAGAACAGAGCACGACAGGCCTGCAACAGGGCCTGCGGCGCCTTGGGGCTTGTGGGGAAGCGATCGGCATAGCGCTGGTACTGCAGCGCCGCCAAGTCGTAGAACTTGTCGGTGAAGAGCCTGTCCGCGTAGGCCAGGTCCTCTGCCTCACTCATCATCTGGGCAAAGCTGCCCGTGTTGCAGAGGAAAACCAGCGCTACCACTACTCCGTGCAAAAGACATGTTGTGCGCATGTGCCTTTTCGCCTTTCGTGAAGGAAGACGAGCGCAGCGACAGCCGTGCGGGTGCCTTGTTGAGTGCCGCCCGGACAAGTGCCCACGCCCTCACACCGCGGCAAACTGCACAGCGCCGCTCGGCCAAGGGGGCGCCTGCCTGATGGCCTCCAGCACTTCCGCCGGCTCATCGACTACGGTCCACATCTGACGGTGGCGGGGGTCCATGAAGCGCTCGGCAATACATCGCTCGAAAAGCTGCAGCAAGGGGTCAAAGAAGCCGCACGTGTTGAGCATTACGATGGGGCCAAGGTACAGGCCGAGGCGCTTCAGCGAAATCGCTTCCAGTAACTCCTCCAACGTGCCGGAACCACCTGGCAATGCTACCAGAGCGTCGGCCTGGGCGCGCATTTGCTCTTTGCGCTCGTTCATCGTCTGCACCACTACCAGCTGGCTCACCCTCTTGTGCGCCCACTCCCTTTCGACCATAAAAGTCGGAATCACCCCTACGACACGCCCGCCGCGCGACAGAGCGCCGTCAGCAACGGCACCCATCAAACCGACTGCGCCCCCGCCGTAGACGAGCGTAATCCCTTGCTCTGCCAAGAGTTGGCCGAGTTCGTAGGCAGGACGGAGATAGCGTTCGTCAAGTCTGCTGCTCGAAGCACAGAAGACACACACTCGCTGGATCATCAACTTCCTGTCACCTTCGCTTCAGTGAGCCAAGAGGAGACTTCCCCTGGCGTGCACAGCTCCCGTCAGCGTTGCATGTACGCTTCGATTTCCGCAACCGTCTTGGGAATAGGTTTGCCCAACACCCGATGGCCAGTGCGGGTGATGAGGACGTCGTCTTCGATCCTGATGCCACCGAAGCCGAGATGGCGCTGCACTCGCTCGTAGTTGATAAATGTGCGGTGCTTCTTGGCCGCCTTCCATTGCGCAACCAGCTCCGGCATGAAGTAGACGCCCGGCTCCACGGTGAGGACATAGCCGGGCTGCAGTCTCTTGGCCAAGCGCAGGTAGGCCAGGCCGAACTGCTCACTGCGCTTGAACTCGTCGTCGTACCCCACATAGTCCTCGCCGAGGTTTTCCATGTCGTGGACGTCCAGGCCGAGCATGTGGCCCAGGCCGTGTGGGAAAAACAGTGCATGGGCGCCAGCTTCCACTGCGGCGTCCGGGTCGCCTTTCATGAAGCCTAACTGGCGGAGGCCATCGGCAATGACGCGCGCGGCGGCGAGGTGGGCATCGCGATTCGCTACCCCCGGGGCCATCATGGCGATGGCTTTCTCCTGCGCGGCCAGCACCACCTGATAAACGTCCCTCTGCAAAGGGGTGAACTTGCCGCTCACCGGGTAGGTCCTGGTGATGTCGCTGGCATAGTGATTCGGTGACTCGGCGCCGGAATCGAACACCACCAACTGCCCTGCCCCCATGCGGTGAGCGTGCGAGTGGCCGTGCAGTATCTCCCCATGAGTGGTGAAGATGGTGGGGAAGGCGGTCATGGAACCCCGTGCCTGGACCAACCCTTCGATCGGCCCCACCACTTCTCGTTCGTAGAGGCCTGGGGCGATCAAGCGCACGGCCTGCTGGTACATCTCGTGACTGATGGCCAGCGCCTTTTCAATCTCCGCCACTTCCTGTGCCGATTTGACCGAGCGCTGTGCCACCACGGCGCGCACGAACTCCCGCGAGCACGAGGAGTTGACCCATGCGGCGCGCGTTCCGGTAAGCTGCTCGATCTTTTGTTGGTTCTCGCTCCGGTACTGCGGGAGGTAGTGAATCCTTTGTCCTTGTTGCAAGGCGCGTTGCGTCCACTTTTCCAGCTCGGCCAGAGGCCTGGCCGTGCTCACTCCCACCTGCGCTGCCCGGTCGGCCATGGAGGGTTGCGGTCCCATCCAGACAATGTCGTCGACCCCATAGTCGTCGCCGAACAGCACTTCCTGGTCGGCATCGATGTCGATCACCGCAGCCAGGCCCGGGAAGTCAAGGCCCCAGTAGTACAGGAACGTGCTGTCCTGCCGAAAGGGGTAAGTGTTGGCGCGGTAGTTCATGGGCGACTCGTCGTTGCCCAGGAAGAGGAGAAGCCCGGAGCCCATCTTCTTCTTGAGTGCCTTGCGTCGCTGCACGTAGACCTCTGCATCAAACATTGCTGCTCCCTCTGCTGTCTGTTCTGGCCGGACAGGTGCTCACTACTTCAAAAGGCCGTATGCTCAGTGCGGCGGATGATTTCGTTCTGAAGCTCGCTGCTCAGGTCCACAAAATAGTCGCTGTAGCCAGCCACGCGCACGATCAGGTCGCGGTACTTTTCCGGCTCCCTTTGCGCCCTGCGCAGGGTGTCGGCAGTGACGACGTTGAACTGCACGTGGTGGCCGTCCATGGCAAAGTAGGCGCGGATGAGAGCTGCCAACGCAGCAATGCCCCGCTGGTCGGCCAGGAGTTGTGGCGTGAACTTTTGGTTCAACAGGGTGCCACCGGTGCGCAGGTGGTCAATCTTGCCTGCCGACTTGAGTACTGCCGTGGGGCCGCGCCGGTCTGCCCCCTGTACCGGGGAAATGCCCTCGGAGAGCGGCTCGCTGGCCTTTCGCCCATCTGGAGTAGCCCCGGTCACGCTGCCAAAGTAAACGTGCACGGTGGTGGGCAAGAGATTGATGCGGTAGTGCCCGCCTTTGGTGTTCGGCCGGCCATCTACGGCGTCAAAGAACAGGTTGAACACGCGCACCGCCAGCTCGTCTGCATAGTCATCGTCATTTCCGTACTTGGGCGTCTGATGCACGAGGCGCTGGCGCAGCACCTCGTGGCCGGCGAAGTTGTTCGCCAGCGCAGTGAGCAGCTCGCCCATGGTGCAGGTGTGACGGTCGAACACGTGGTACCGCAGGGCTGCCAGACAGTCGGCGATACTGCCAAGTCCCACCCCCTGGATGTAGGAACTGTTGTAGCGCGCGCCGCCGTCCTGGTAGTCCTTGCCCTTGCGGATGCAGTCATCGATGAGCAGCGAGAGAAACGGGGCGGGCAGGTAGTGCGCGTAGAGGCGCTCAATGATGCGGTTGCCTTTGATCTTCACATCGATGAAATGCCGCACCTGTTTGCTGTAGGCGGCAAACAAATCGTCAAAGGTGGCAAAGCTCTCCGGTTCGCCGGTGCGCAGACCGATGAGCTGGCCCGTACGCGGATCACGCCCATTGTTCAGCGTAATTTCCAGAATCTTTACCAGATTGAAGTAGCCGGTCAGAATGTAGCTCTCCTTGCCGAAAGCCCCGGCCTCCACGCAGCCGCTTGCGCCGCCGTTACGGGCGTCCACCAAAGATTTGCCCTGGCGCACGAGCTCTTGGATGATGGCATCGGTGTTGAAGATGGAGGGCTGCCCGAAGCCGGTCTTCACTATCTGCAAGGCACGGTGGAGAAACTGCTCCGGCGTCTTCTTGCTGATCTGCACCATGGAGCTTGGCTGCAAAAGGCGCATTTCTTCGATCACGTCCAGGAGGAGGTAGGAAAGCTCGTTGACCGCATCAGCGCCGTCCTCATCCACTCCCCCAAGGTTGATGAGGCAAAAGTCGGTGTAGGTGCTGCTCTCCAAAGCGGTGACGCCGACCTTTGGCGGCGCAGGTTGGTTGTTGAACTTGATCCAGAAGGCCTGCAGCAGCTCGCGCGCCTGCTCGCGCGTCAGTACCCCTGT
>JACIZP010000079.1 GCA_014359355.1 Calditrichota bacterium
GGGAGATTTGCACCACCAGGTCGATGGCTGAGGCCATGTATTCCCGGATGGCTCTTTCCGGGAGGTTGGCAGTGGCCATCAGCACCATCGACTCCAACCGGCGCATGGCGTCCCTCGGCGAATTGGCATGGAGCGTGGTCATCGAACCGTCGTGTCCGGTGTTCATGGCCTGAAGCATGTCGAAGGCCTCAGCACCACGACACTCGCCCACGATGATGCGGTCCGGGCGCATACGCAGGGCATTGATCAGAAGCTCGCGTTGCGAAACAGCACCCTTGCCCTCCACGTTGGGCGGGCGCGTCTCCAGGCGCACCACGTGCTCCTGGTTGAGCTGCAACTCTGCAGCGTCCTCGATGGTCACGATGCGCTCGTGGCCCGGTATGAAGCTGGACAACACGTTCAAGAAGGTGGTCTTTCCAGAACCGGTGCCTCCGGAGATCAGGATGTTGAGCCGGGCGCGCACTGCTCCTTGCATGAGGAACGCCATGTCGCGCGTCAAAGAGCCGATCTCGATGAGGTCTTCCATGGTGAACTTGCGCACGCCGAATTTGCGGATGGATAGCGCCGGCCCGTCGATGGCCAGGGGTGGGATGACAGCGTTGACGCGCGAGCCGTCCGGCAAACGGGCGTCCACCATTGGGCTGGACTCATCCACGCGTCGTCCCACCTGCGACACGATGCGGTCAATGATGTGCAGGAGGTGGTCGTCATCCTTGAACACCGTGTCGGTCCGCTCTAACTTGCCAAATCGCTCCACGTACACCTGTTTGTGGCCGTTCACCAAGATGTCGGAGACTGTCGGATCGGCCAACAGCGGTTCGAGTGGCCCCAGGCCGAACGTCTCGTGCTGGATTTCGGCCAACAGTCGTTCCCGATTCACCCCGGCCACCGGCAGTTCATCGGCCTCGGAGTCCAACAGTTCCTCGACGATCCTCCGCACCTCGGCGCGTAGCTGTTGCTCAGGAATGGCCCCAATCTGCGAGAGGTCCAGCTTGTCGATGAGCTTGCGGTGGATACGGGTCTTTAGCTCTTGATAGGCTTTTTCGCGCTCGTTGGCACTGGCCTTCCTGGGCATGCCAGTTTCCACCGCCGCGTCTGATGCCACCCCGAACTTTGCCAATCGTGCGCTTACTGCCGAATCCATGCTCCGCTCACTCCTGTGGCCTGAGGTTTCTGTCCTGCGCCATCTCGCTCAGCCGCTTGTCCAGAGCCTCTGCCAACTCAATGAGGCTCTTGTTTGCCTTCGACTTTTCGCCGCGCAGCGCAAACGGCTCCCCTTTGTTCACTGCCGCCAGGCACTCCGCATACTTGTGATTGGGAATCTTCCAATCAATGGAGCGCTTGACCAACTGCGCAAACTCCTCGAGCATGTACTCGTTCTGGCTGATGTGCCGGTTGGATACCAACATGGTCTTTCCCAGGTCAAAACCCAGCTTCTGCAGCAGATCCAGCGTGCGATTGGTGTTGACCAGGGATGGCACATCGAGGTTCACCACCAGTAACAACAGGTCGGTCTCCTCAAGGAACAGAGCAGTTGTTTCATCCACGTAGCGGTCCAAGTCGACAACGATGTAGTCGTATTCCTGCCGGAGCAGAGCAAACAGCTTGGTGATGTCTGCCGGCAAGAGCTTGTAGACACCGTTGTTCGCCTTTGGTGGCGGCAGGAAATAGATACCCGACGGATGCTTCGGCAGGACCCGCTTCAATGACTGAGGATCTATCTGGTCGATGTCGCGCACAAGGTCGGTCATGGAGATCTTTGGCTGAATATCCAGGAAGATGGCCACCGAACCCGTCTGAAAGTTGGCATCCATTACCACCACCGCCTTCTCGAGCTTCGTTCCAAGATTGACGGCGAGGTTGGTGGCGATGGTCGTTGCCCCCAGGCCACCTTTGACCCCGTAGACGGAGATGACCTTGCCCGTCTTTTGCGGCACTAGGCCTTGCGTGACCTTGGTGCTCAGAAACCGCCGCACCGCAGCGGCAAGCTCGTGCCGGTCCAGAGGTCTGACTAAGAACTCTCGGGCGCCCGCGCGCATCGATTCCAGCAGCAACTCGGGAGAACCGCTGTGGGCGGTGAAAAAGGTCGTCATGGCCGGGAATGAAAGGCCAGCGCGCATAAGAAAAGAGAGCGCCTCCGAGGCGTTGGGTACGCCGCTCAACACCAAGAGGTGCGGCCGATGCGCTCGCACCTGTTGCATCCCCTCTGTCAGACTTGTGCACTTGATGATCGGGTCAAAGACGCCTGGTTCCTTGAGCACTTCCTCGATGAGCTGGAGCGAGGACTCCTCCGGCTCAATGATGACCGCTATCAGCTTCTGTGCATGTGCCGCCTCTTGCGGCTTTTCCTGTTTTCGTGACTTCCCAAGCATCGACACACCCACACATTCTCTTCACGTACGCATCGGGAGACCGAACACCTGTCGGTCGCCCTCTCACTCGTGCAGTTTGACTTCTTGCACCTCCTCGGGGCGCATTGGCTGCACAATCCGAGGTACGATGAGGATAATCAACTCGCTCTCCTGGCGATTAGCACGCTTGCTCTTGAAAAGATTCCCCAACACGGGTATGTGCCCCAGGATGGGGATGCGTGACATGGTGTCCATCATCTCCTTGGTCATCAAGCCGCCGATGACCAACCCTTCGCCGTCCTTGAGATGAACGGTGGTGAGCGCCCGGCGGGTGAGCAGGGCGGGAATGCGGAAACCGCTCAGCAGCACGCCGTTTTCAAAGTCGAGGCTGCTCACCTCGGGTGCCACCTTCAGCTCGATGGTCTCCGAATCGAGAATTGTCGGAACGAATTTGAGCCGGACACCGAACTCCTTGAACACAATGGTCACGCCCTGAAAGTTGACGATCGGCACCGGGAACTCGCCTCCAGCCAGGAAGCTGGCAGTGTCGCCGTTGGCAGCGACCAGATTCGGTTCGGCAAGCGTGGTCAGCACCCTCTTCTCTTCCAGGGCGCGGAGGATGGAAGAAAGCTTTTGGCTGGGAATGGAGAAGAAGAAGCTCACATTGTCGCCCAAGGCTGGGGGGATCGCCGGCGTATTGACCCTGCCGGCGAAGCTTCCGACGGTGAGCTCCTCTGAGCCAACCTTGAGTTGCTCGATGATGAAGTGGGCCCCCAGTTCACGCAGGGCACCGCGGCTCATCTCCGCAAAGCGCACCTGCAGCATCACCTGGTCGGCCGATTTTGTCCGGCCAACCTGGACCGTGTACTGCTGGTAGGTGGTCTCGTTCGTCCAGACCACCACATTCGTCACGCCAGCCTTCTTTCCCACCACCAGCAGATGCTTGGGCGTGGTGACGGTGACGTCGGCGATTTCGGGATCTGCGACGAAGACCTTGGTGATTGGAGCAGTGAAGTCCAAGACTGCACACCGCGACGGCTCCAGCATCACGGTTTGCTCAGGACCGCCTTGGTAAGGTCCGGCCCATAGCTGCGTGCTTACCGCCCATACGAGCAGAGGCAACCAGGCACAAAAGACCCCCGCTCCCTTCGCGTATTTGACGCCACACCCTCTGATGCGCATTTTCGTCTTCCCTTCCTCTTCCCATCCTTGCGCTGAGCGACAGAGGGGGGCCTAGCGCGCTCAAGGTTTCTGGCGCTCGGCACCCTCCTTGAAACTGACTTCCGACTTCTTTCCCTGGCGGAATACCTCCACGGTGTACTCTTGTTTTTTCGGCTCCGGAGCCTGACTCGGCCTTGGCCGATAGCTCGGCTGGACCGGCGCTGGCTTGTAGCTGTCGACCAGCTCTGGCAGAGAGGCACCTTTCGTCTCGTGCCGCAGTGAATCGGCGGCGTTGCGCAGAATGAGTTGAAGCTTGCCTTCGGTGCTGGCCAGTGCCAGCTTCTCAGCCTCCTCGGGTGTCACCAGCAACGTGACCGCCTGCACCGACATGGGCGAGTCACTCCCTCGCTTTGTCTCCTGGTCAACGGCGAGCACTTCGACGTTCTGCAGAATGATCTTGGTCTTTGCCGTGTCCTTGGAGAAGCCAGTAGCCGTGGTGACGATTACATCCACGCGACAACCGGGGAGGATGAAACCGCTCACGCCGCTGACAACATTGACGCCAACGGTCATGGCGACTTTGCCCGGCGGGATCACGCTGGACAGCCCTTTTCGCGACCCCACCGGGGCAAGCTTTCGCTCGGTGATAGGATCGCCGGCCAAAATCTCGTAGCGGACCACCCTGCCAACTATGTCGTCGATGCTGCGGAAGGCATCCGGAGGCGCCACCTCCGGGGGCCAGTCTTTCACTACCAGCACTTCTTTGGTCAGCTCCGTGCCGATTTTGAGATCGGCGGCGGCCAATACCACGCTGACCGTAGTCGGCTGCGTGACTGGCTCGCTCTCGCTGTGGATGGTCATCTGGGCAATGCGTCCCTTGGCAATGTAGGCCGCCCCCAGCGAGCTGACCAACGCAATGGGGACAATAATCTTAGGCTTTAGCATGGTTCCCTTGCCACCTCTTCTTGACTCTCCACCATCCCCACGCGAGCAGGTTCACGACGAGCCCCTCGCGCGTTTATCCCTCCCAGCGCATCACTGCCGTGTGGGAGATGTTGAGCTGGCCACCAAGGCCCGGCACCATGTTGCCCGTCAAGAACGTGTGCGGTATCGTCACCGTGCAGCGCATGTTGTTGTTGCCATCGGGCCCGCTGATGCTCACCGAGTAGTTGTTGTACCCCGCAGCGGTGATGACGTTGATGGCGGCCTGCCTGGCGCTGTTTGAGCCGGCCCCAGTTGCCGCCACGCGGACCCCTTCGCGCGCTGCACCGCTGGCGACATTCAGGGTCATCATCGCCCGACCAAACTCGATGATGGCCGCCAGGATCACCAGCATCAAGGGCAGCACCAAGGCAAATTCGGCCAGGGACTGACCGCGCTCGCCCAACAGCCTCTTTTTTCGCTGAAATCGTAGCACTGCCGCTCGTTGCCTCCTTTTCTACAGCACTAACGCCAGGACAGCCCCTCCAGCAATCGCCACCCCGTAGGGCACAGTCATCCGTCGCCGCTCGACCTTTGCCAGCTCTTCATCATCGCGGGCGCCATCCATCGACCTAGCCCTGTGCGCGGCGGCGACCATGGCCAGCGACAACCCGGCTCCCAGCAATGCCATGTAAAAGAGCGCCCGCGGGATTGCTTGCCATCCGATCCATCCGCCCAGCGCCGCTGCCAACTTGACGTCTCCTCCGCCCATGATGCCACCGGCAAACAAGGCCGCCATGATGACAAAGGCGATCGCCAATCCCACGGCTCCTTGCGTCGCCGCCCCCGCCCCCCCGAGCAGCAGCCGTACGCCAATGGCCACGGCTGCTGCGGGATATGTCAACCAGTTTGGTATGCGACGCCATCGCCAATCGTAGTAGGCTGCCAATAGCGCCACCGCCACGACCGCGCCACATACGGCTCCTCGGAGAACTGTTTCGTCAAGCATGCTCGCTCACCCAGTGCACCGGCATGAGGAGGGAGGGTAGACATCCTTGAGAAGGGGCTGTCGCCAGGCACGGGAAGGGCGCGGGTGCAGAAGTAATGCACCGCAGTGCCCAGGACATCCTCGCTGCTTCCTAAGCAGGCCTTCCGGGTATTGGAACCCTCCCTCCTCCACGCTCAGTGTCTGCTGCTACGCGTCACAACGCATCGGCAATCTGGTTCAGCAAGTTGTTGATGTTGCCGCCTAGCAGCGTCAGGGCCGCGATGCACACGATCGCCACCAGGAAGATGATCAGCCCATATTCCGGAAGGGTTTGACCTTCTTCCCGCCTGACCAGTGCCCAAATCTGCTTGAGAGCCATCACGTACCTCACCTCCCTTCGTCCACAGGTTTAGGGTTCACGGTTTCTTGCAATTGACAGTCTTTTCCGTCATCCCGGTGAGAACCTTCGTGCCACAAGGCTCTTGGACGCCTAAACGGCATTCCCGGCATTGTTGAAAAGGCCAGCCACATTCACCCCCAGCGCCGAGAGCAGGGCAATGCAGGCGACGACAACAAAAAAGACGGTGATAGCGTACTCGAAAAGGGTCTGACCTTCCTGGCGGTCGACCAGCAGTCGCGTCCAGTGACGTGCCTTCTCTACCACACCTCCTCCCTCCGCGCCTCTCACGCTTGACCTCACCTCTTGCGCCTCTCCGGCGCACCACCACCCGACCTCTAAAGGCACGGCGGCCCGTTTAGCACGGCCGGGACAGCTCACAAATGGGGGATTGTCGACGGGGTTTTGCAGTCTCCCCTGTGTCGGGGACTCTCGTTCACGACACAGGGGAATGGTCCACATTCTGTGACAATGCTCTGGGTTTACCTCCTGCTCCGATTACTTACCGAACGCATCTCTGTTTCGCCTCTGTGGCGACCGCGTTCCGGCCTTTCCTCTTACAACATGCATGCCATTCCTTGGAAGAAAAGTGTCCAGGCCTTCAAATGCCAAAATATTAGACAGTTATTAGGTTGCTTCAGACCTGTCTCGAGTGGGATTTTCCGCCGTTTGGCCAGGGAAAGTGAGGCACGAAGGAAACAGAGGAAGGAGTAATCGCCTTAACACATTGAAACTACGGGCCTTGCTCGTGTGGCATGCGGTCTACAGTGCGCGGGCCCGCTGTCCCAGCTCGGCAACAGGTCGGTGCCAGCGTGACCGGAAAGAAGGCGTGAGTACCACTGGGCAAAAGGATATGATAAGGAATTCCAAACTGAAGGCAGAGAAAACAGGAGAGTCGAGGCAAGAACACGGGGGCAGGACGTGTCCTCAGTCAGTGTGACCAGAAAGGATGGTGCGCACGTACGTCAGGACATCCGCAAATGTCGTGAATGGGGCATGGGCAATCCCCTCGCCCTGGCAATAGCGGAGCAGGTCCCCCTTGGCGAGCACCACGTCGGCCTCGGCTACCCCACACCGGTCGGAGAAGCCGTCGCCGACGTAGACCACCACCTCTCCGTCTTGGCGGTGCGTACGCACGTGATAGCCTTTGCAATTGCCGCACACCCTGCACCCGAGCTCGAAGTAGGGGAATTCCGGACGGATCGTGCCATCGGCGCCGAACACGAGATGGTTGCTGCGAAAGGGGATGTGCGCCAGCCCATGTCGCCTCAGGATGCGCGCGATGTAATAGTCAAGGCCATCGCTCAGCACCATCAAGGGTATGTGGCGCTCGGCGCAAAAGTCCGCAAACGTACGAAAGTGGGGGTCAAGCTCCTGTTCCTCTGCATAGGCGTCCAGAGCAGCACGCGTGACGCGGGCGAGACGACACTCCCTCTCCAAGCATTCGCGGGAGCTTATCAGCCCCTGCTTCCATGCCTGAACCGCTTTGCGCCAGTCTGGGTGGGCAAAGCGAGCAAAGAGCCCGTCACCGACGTCCTGGGCAGCTACGGTGCC
>JACIZP010000080.1 GCA_014359355.1 Calditrichota bacterium
ATGAGCAAGACCATGTTGGGGCTGATCTCAAGCATGCCTTTCCCTTCTAAGGTCGGCAAGGAGAACACCCACACGCAATCGGGGTCGGGCAACGAGTCGACGAATTCCGCAAAGGCAAACAGGTTCACGCCCATGAAACGCACGTCCACTACCGTACGCAGCAAGGTGGTCAGGTAGGTAGAGAGAGCACGGGCGAAGTTTTCGTGAATAGTCTGGACGCCACGCAGCTGGTCCTTGGTGAGACGACCCGGGTGCTTGAAATCATAAGGAATCGCCTGCTTGGTTCGGCCGCGGATCGCTTCTTGAACAACACCCTGCACGCCTACGCGATGCCCACGTCGGGGATGACCGGTTCCTGGTACCATGCCTTTCGCCGCCTATTGGATGACGTACTTGGTGAAGAGCACCCGCGTAACCTTCCCGGTGCGTAGCAGTTCGTTAACTGCCACGCGGATCTCCTCCCGCAAGGCCTCTCGGTTTTCCGAGTTGGAGTACCACCACACGCCCTTTTGAGAGAGAAGAGTGTTTAGGTTGTCTTGGATGAGCGGCAACTTCTGTTCGATCTCCTTTTGCGTCTCTTTGGTGTCCGAGATGAAAACCAGCGACAGGACCAGGTAGCGTTCCCCGCCGGAAAACGCAGGATTAATCACCAGGTCCTCGAGAGCGAACACGGATTCGATGCGCATGTCCGCCAGGGACTGGGGCATAGACTCTCCAGCAACCGGGCGAGTCTTTTTGTCTTCCTTGGCAGGCTGCACGGTCTCTTGCTTCACCTGGGGTGCGGCCGCCCGCTTCTGCGCCGCCGGGAGAACCACAAACATCATGATGCCATAAGCGAGGCCCGCTTGCAACCCCAACAGTCCCAAACCTATGAGCAGCTTGGCCACCAGGCCCTTTCCTTTCCCGGTCTTGGCAACCTCGCGTTCGGCCTCGCCGTCGGCGCGGGCCCTGCCACGCTGCTCGATGATCAACTCATCGCCGCCATCGGGTACGTTCATGGTCCCTATTTCCCTCGCTACCGATTCTCAACCAGGCTACTTCAAGCCACCCTCGCTTCCGTAAGTGGACTCCCAGTTCAGGAAGATTTCCACTCGTCTGTTTTTCGCACGATTCTCAGGCGTGTCGTTGGGAGCCACGGGGCGGTTTTCTGCGAACCCGGCCAGCCACACCCGGGTGGGATCGAGTCGTTCCTGATAGACCAGATGTTCCACTACAGCCAGAGCGCGCGCCGCCGAAAGGTCCCAGTTGGATTTGTATGGGCCGCCGCCTGTGGGGGAGTCGTCGGTGTGCCCTTCCACCCGCACCTCGCAGTTGATCTCCCGCACCATTTCCGCGATGTCGTGGAGAATCTGGTGAGCCGCCGGCTTGAGCTTCACCTGACCAGATTCAAACAGCAAGGGATCGACGATGCGGAAACGCACGCCAGTGGCAAGCAGAAAGACCTCGACTCCTGCGATCTCTTTCGCCTGCAGGGTCACCATCTTCTTGCCGGGCATGTTGATCACCAACAGGTCCTTTTTCATGACGGAGCGATCTACGGTCGACGGCGTCGAGGTCTTCACCACCCTGCGACCTTCTTCCTCAGAAAGCACACCCAAGGAGCCACGCAACGAGCCCATGGCCTGTTTGAACTTGACCAGTTCGACAACGGAGTACGAAACAATAAGAATGAAGAAGCAAAGAAGCAGCGACATCATGTCACCGTAAGACATGATCCACGGTGCGCCCATTGCTTCCTCTTCTTTCTTTTTCCGCGCGATCATGCTGCCGCCTTCTGCTTGGCGCCGAGGCCCGCCTTCTCCAGCGTGTCGGCACTGCTGCGTAGTTGTGGCGCGAGGAACGCCAGAAGCTTCTCGTTCAGAATGCGCGGGTTGTCCCCTGCCTGGATGGAGGCGATCCCTTCAATGATGAGCTCTCGCTGCTGCACTTCCTGCTCCGAACGCGTCTTCAGCTTCCCGGCGATGGGCAGAAAGACGAGGTTGGCGAGCACCACTCCCCAAAACGTGGTGACCAGGGCTACGGCCATACCTACACCGATCTTGGTGGGGTCGTTGAGGCGCGACAGCATCGAGATCAGACCGATAAGGGTTCCCAACATGCCAAAGGCGGGAGCATAGCTCGCGCCTGCGTTGAAGATGCGCTGCCCCACGGCGTGCCGCTCCTCCAAGCTGACCAGCTCCGTGGTCAACAGGCTGCGCACCAGTTCGGGATCGACGCCATCGACCAACTGGCGGACCCCTTTCTTGAGGAATTCATCTTCAATCTTCTCCAATTCGGATTCCAGGGCCAACAGTCCCTCCATGCGGGCCTTGGCACTGAGGCGTACAAGCGTGGCGATGACATCGACATTCTCAGGCAGCTTGTGCATGAACGCCCGCTTGGCGACCTTGAGGACGCTCAGCACCTTGGCCATGGGAAAATTGATGAAAAGGGCCGCCGCTGTACCGCCCCAGACGATGAGAATGGACATCGGGTCCAGGAAGAACTTGGGGGCACCCCCGGTGGCGATGCTGAAGGCGATCATCGCAAAACCGAAGAGGATGCCGATTATGGTTGCAACGTCCATGTTCCTGCTACCTGTCTCCTGAGTCTATCACGGTCCGTCAATCACCTTGGAAGGCAGGGTGGGGCCTTGAGGCCCCACCCTCTCCTTCTGCTTACCGCTTCAGTCTCACGATTTCGTCCAGTATCGTGTCTGAGGTAGCAATCACGCGCGCGTTAGCCTGGAAGCCGCGCTGCGCGATGATCAGGTCGGTGAACTCAGCGGCCAGGTCCACGTTGGACATCTCCAACGCGCCTGGGGTTATGGTTGCGGCGATGGTGGTCCCTGCCGCTCCCTTCACCGCATTGCCGCTGTTGGCGGTCTCAAGGTAAAGGTTGTTGCCTGCATGCACCAAGCCCGCCGGATTGCTGAAATTGGCCAAGAGCACCTGGGCCAACACCTTAGACACGCCGTTGCTGAACTGGCCAGTGATCCGCCCGCTCTCATCCACGGCGATGGACTGCAGGTTGCCCATGCCGTAGCCGTTCTGCGACTTGGCTACGGTGGTCGACACCGACCTAAGTTGCGTGATGCCAGCAAAGCCGCTGCCCTGTCCGGCGTCGAGCGTTATGGTCACGGTGTCCGCGCCGTTACCGGGATTGAACGAGAGTGGCTGACCGTCATTGCTGCTGAACACCAACAGGCTCCCGTCCGCGTTGAAGCTCACCGTGCCCTTGCTCCCGGAAGTCGGGGTGATCTTTCCGTCGTCCACCACCACCTCCCAGGACCAGCGGTTCGGACTTGAAGGGGTGGAGATGTTCGTGAAAATCACCGCCAGGTTGTGCGTCTGACCTAAGCTATCGTAGACGTCGATGCTGGCCGTGTGTGTGCCGGCATCTCGGCCTTCCTGATAGACATTGAGCTGCGGTATGCGGAACACGCTGCCGGAGCCATCCGCGTCATCCAGCGTCAGGGACAGACTGGTCTGCGAACTAGCCGCGGTGTTGTCCGTCACCAGGAGTCGTCCCTCGCTATCCATGCTCGCCGTGGCACCGACCAACACGGCGTTAATGGCATCCAGCAGGTCCTGCACCGTGTCGCCGGCAGCATAAGTGTAGGTGCCGCTGGCTACGCTCCCGTCGGGATTGAGACCGGAAATCCTGATCTTGTCACCCGCGCTGAGGGCGGTTACCACCTGTGGCAAGGAGTTGATGGCGGTGGCGGCAGTGGTACCTGTGGCCGTGGTCGCCGGCAACTTGAGGTTCGTAGCGGCGTTACCACTGGCGGCTAATTGCGTGGAGCTTCCGCCGGTATCCACCGTGCGCAGTTGCACCACGCTGGCGCCTCCCACAGACCCTAACTCGGCGACGACCTCGCCATTTAGGGAGTTGTCCGCACGGATCTTGGCGTTGATTTCCGCCACAAGATCGTCCACCGAGGCGTAGGTGCCTGCGGTCAGAGTGAGCGACCTGGTCACCGTGCCGCCGGCGTCGTTGTCCACGGTGATGGTCAGCGTGTCGTTGGTGCCCGCGACGATGGTCAGGCTGGTGGGTGCGCCAGTGGCGGTGAGTACCGCGTGACTGGACAGGTCCCCGGCTAGGATCTGCGCCAAGGCCTGCGTGTCTGCGTCCAGGTTGCAGCTGAAGCTCACCAGCGTAGTAGCCCGTGCCGGCACCTTTTGCCCGAACGGCAACACGATGTTCTGGACCGGCCTGCTCGGCTCAATGTTGCCGTCGGCGTCTGCCATCACCCCCTGCAGCACGAAGCCGGTGCTGGGGTGGACCAGGGTGCCATTGGCGTCCACCTGGAAGGTGCCAGAGCGCGTGTAGTAGTGCAATGCGCCGTCGCTGACGATGAAGAAACCGTCACCTTGGATAGCCAGGTCGGTCATCACCCCGGTGGGCTGCAGGCTCCCTTGGGTGAAGACCGTATCAATGGACCCTATGGTCATGCCGGTGCCCACCTGCAAGGGATTCAGCCCTCCGGACTCTTCAGTCGGACGACTTGCTGCGCGCAACATTTGCGACAAGCTCTCTTGGAAAGTGACTCGGCCCGCCTTAAAGCCAACGGTGTTCACATTGGCAATATTGTGGCCGATGACGTCCATCTGGAGTTGATGGTTCTTCAACCCAGAGACCCCAGCAAAGAGTGAACGCATCATAGTGGTTGCTCCTTTCCTGTGTTTCGCTGCCTCAGTCGTTCAGCAGCGCAGGGCCTCCCCATTGGGGTCCAGCCCACTGGTTCATGCGATGACGGCACTGTCAATCTGGGTGAACACGCTGTCGCGCAGGTGCGCCTGATCGATGGCGGTAATCACCGTGCGCGTCGGCACGTTGACCACGAAGGCGACGCGATTCATCACTACCAGTGAGTCGCGCCCGCCTTTCTCCGCCACCTTACTCACCGCGCCACCAAGGGTCTCCACCTCCTGTGGGGTGAGCTGGATGTTGCGCAGCCGCAGTCGCTCCAGGGCGTGGAGGGAAAAGCGCACTTCCTCCCGCTTGCGCACCTCTTGCTCCAGCATTTGCGCAAAGGTGGAGCCTTGCGCGCGTTCACCTGGGGTCTGACGCTGGGCAGGCGACGGCTCCACGCGCCCTGGGCCCGCCAGCCGGTCGACCCCTTGCAGATACTCAGGCATTTCATCACCTCCTTTCGTTCCTTGTGCTGCTCAGCGCACCATCACCAGATCAGAGGGACTGACTTCCAGTCCATCGAGCAGGAGTTGGGCGCTGCCATTGTTGAAGCGCACCCCGGTCACCGTGCCCACCGTGTAGGGCGTTGCACTCACCTGCGCACCGCTCTCGTCCACGGCCTTCACCCGGAAGGAGTAGGCGCCACTGGCCACGCGCTGGCCCGTGCTATCCTTTCCGTCCCAGGTACACTCTTGGTCACCCCCTTGTTGCGCTGCAACCTGCAGCGTGCGCACCACCTGCCCGGCAGCGTCGAGCACTTCCACCGTGACCTGGGCAGGGCCTGCCACTGTGTAGTGGAGAGTGACCTCGCCGCTTTCGGGCACCCAAACCCTGCCGCCAGTGGCCCAGACTTCGCGATCCAAGAAACCGCTCATCACCGTGTTCTGCAGCGATTGCAGCAGGAGCGTGTTCGTCTGGCTATTGGCATTCATGTACCAGAGCTGTTCGAGACTGCTGAACTGCGCCAGCTGCGCGATGAACTCGGTGTTCTCCATCGGCTGCAGCGGGTCCTGGTAGCGAAGCTGCGTCACCAGCAGGTTCATGAATGCGTCCTTGCCCAGAGTGCCTCCCGGACCGCTCAGGCTATTAGTCACCGGCATATTCGCGCCCGTCACCGCTGAGACGTTTGCCATTC
>JACIZP010000081.1 GCA_014359355.1 Calditrichota bacterium
GGGAAGTTCAGCAGAAGCTGTTTGGCATCGGCTAAGTAGCGCCGCAGCCATTTCTTGAGCCTGGCCTTGGTGGTCAGCGGCCCGCCGCCGGGCGTTGACGGTTGCTTCTTCATCCAGCACATGAGCACGCGGTGCCCCAAGGCCTCCATAGCTCGGAAGAGCTCCATCGGCTTGACCGCCGAGCCCAAGGAACAGCCCTTCAGGTCGTAGAGGTAGTTCAAGTAGAGGATGCGCATACTCGCCTCGTCAGGGCTCCGTGGTGACCGCAGGGCGCGCATTCCGCTTGAACAGGCCCAAGCCCACCACCTCTTCCACCTGCACCGCCCGCGTGGCTAAGAGTAGCGCGCCGTAGATGACGGCGCCGGCACCCCCCGCGACCAGGACGTGCTGGCCGCGCAGCGCCCACACCGCCGCCACCATGACCGCTGTCGCCCCAATAGCCTTGGGCAAATAGCCGAAGCCACGCAGGACCACAATCCTTCGGCAGGCAAATGCAAGGCAGGCCGCCAGGACCAAAGCCTCCGTGCCCACCGTCGCATAAGCAGCGCCCACATGGGCAAAGCGCGGGATGAGCAGATAGTTGAACGACGCGTTGGCGATCAAGCCCACCGCCTGCACAGCCACCAGGCGGTTCTGATGGTTGCTCGCGCCAAAGAGTCCAGCAAGCAGCATGTTGGGAAAGACAAGCCCCGCGTCCACGGCCAGCACCCGGAGTGCAGGAATGGCGTTCTCGAACCCAGGACCGCTGAAAAAGTGGATGATCTTGTCAGCCAGGAGGATCACGCCCGCCACCATCGGCAAAGCTAAGACCAGCATGTACTTGAACCCCTTGGCAAAGATGCGCGACAGCTCATCCTTGGAGGCCACACTCTCGTGAGACAGGCGTGGGAAAAGGGCGATCATGAAGACCAATGGCACCTGGTTGGTGAAGTTTAACAGCCGGTGTGCCGCGGCATACCACCCCCACACCTCGGGCGGCTTCATCAGAGAGAGCATGACCATGTCCACCCGATTGTAGAGGGTGGTCAGAAAGACCGACAAGCCGAACACCACTGCCCCCCGGAAGATGCGTGTGGACTCCTGATAATCGAAGTAGAGCCTGGGGACAAAGAACTTGCGGCGCAGGATCGCCAAGCCCAAAATGAGGCTCACCATGCCGCCCACGACAAAGGCCCACGACAGCCCGTAGAGACCGAAACCGCGCTTCAGGGCTACCAGGCCAATGGCGAAGATTACCCCCTTTTCCACGATGTTGAGCAGGGCGTCAAACTGCATCTGCTCATGGGCGCGGAACATGGAGCCGCACATGGCGGAGAAGGAGGACAACACCCCGTAGCCCGCGATGATGCTGATGGCTGTAACGGTGCGCCGATCGTAGCCCATGACCAGGCCGACCGCCACCACCAAGAGCACGGCAAGCGGAATGAAGGCCACCTTCATGCCGCTGGCCACGCCAAACAGACGTTGCCCGGTACTGCGCTGGCGAGCCACCTCGCGCACAATCCAGGTATTGATGCCAAAGTCGTCGACCAGAAGGACGAAAAACATCACCGTGGTTGCCAAGGCGTATCGGCCAAAGTCCTTGTCGCCGAGAAAACGACAGGCATAGGCGTACAACACCACGGCCAGGACAAGCCGCACCGCCTGACCAATGGTGACAAACAGCGTGTTTCTCTTCAGACTACCCATTGGCCTCCTTGTCGGAGTGCACCAGGAAGCGCGCCATCGCCAAGTAGTCGAGGTGGCCCAACTGGAAGGCGCGAATGGCATCATAGGGCGAACAGACGATGGGCTCCTCGTGCATGTTGAAACTGGTGTTGATGATCGAATTCAGCCCGGTCCTGCGGTAGTACTCCTTGATGATCCTGTAGAAACTGGGATTGGTCTTCTCATCCACCAGCTGTGGGCGGGCGGTATTATCCACGTGCACTACTGCGGGACACTTGCGTTTCATCTCGCTGGTGCAGTC
>JACIZP010000082.1 GCA_014359355.1 Calditrichota bacterium
TGGCCGCGGTCATCTCCAACCAGGGGGGCTACTACTCCACCTTCGCCTATCTGTCGGAAGCGCGGCGCATGGGGCTGAAGGTGTTGCTGCCCGACGTCAACCGCAGCGAGCGCCACTATACCGGCCGAGGCCAAGAGCTGCGCGTCGGCCTGATGCAGATTAAAGGCCTATCTGAGGGGAGCATCGCGGCCATTTTGGCAGCACGCGCCCACGGGCCGTTCCGCTCGTTCGACGATTTCCTGCAGCGCGTGCGCATCGACCCAGCGCAGGTGCGCTTGCTCATTAAAGCCGGGGCGTTCGACTGCGTGGAGCCGCACGCCTCGCGTCCTGAACTCATGTGGCACCTGCAGTACTGGGCAGCCAAAAGGCACCGCACTGCGGCACAGGTGCTCCCTCTGTTTCCGGACGAACCCCTTGACCTTCCTGACATTCCGGATTATGACGAGCGCACTGTCCTGCGCCACGAAATGGAGACCTTGGGGTTCCTCATCAGTCGCCACCCGCTGACCCTGTACCAGGAGCGCCTCAAGGGGTTGGACTATGTGCCGGCCAAAGAGCTCCACCGCTACGCCGGGCGGGCTGTGACGACCATCGGCTGGTGGGTGACCGGCAAGGTCGTCTCCACCAAGCGCGACGAACCGATGGAGTTTATGAGTTTTGAAGACACCACCGCGCTCTATGAGACGGTCTTTTTCCCGCAGGCCTACGCCAAATTCGCGCGGATGATCAGCGACACCCGCCCCTACGTGCTGCGCGGGCGCGTGCAGGAAGAGTACGGCGCGGTGACCCTCAACGTGTTCGACGTCCGTTTTCTGTAAGATTCCTGTTGATTAATTGTCAGGAATTTTACATCTTGTCACTGCCAAGTCCTGGTAAAGCCCAGGAGGCCAAGCTGGCAGGCAACGACGCGGCGCGCCATGGACATTGTAGACAAGCTACGCTGGATCGACTCCATAAGCCTCTCCACGCCACCAACACAGCCAAAGGTCGGTGGCAGGGACATTGAGGCTCACTTCCCCGGGCGGCTTCTGCAGACGCCGATGGGGAGCTGCTTTGCCAGCACCTTTCGACAGCCGCTTGCGGTCGCGGATATCCTGGCCCGCTCCTTCGGGTTGCTCCAACTGGTGGGCAAGGACGAGTCGTTGCAGACCCTCGACCTGCGCCGTGCGGCCTTTGTGGACTGCGAAACCACAGGGTTAGCCGGTGGCTCCGGCACCTACTGCTTCCTGGTCGGCATTGGGACCCTCGTCGACGGCGACGCCGTCATCAAGCAGTTCTTCATGCGCAACTTGAGCGAGGAACCTGCCCTCCTTCATGCCGTGCGCGACGAGCTCAGCGCCTGCGAAGGCCTGGTCACTTACAACGGCAAGGCCTACGATTACCCCCTCCTGCTCACGCGTTTTGCCCTGCGCCGCATGCCTGCGCCACAGCCCTTGCTGCACCTGGACCTACTGCACGCGGCCCGCCGCCTGTGGCGCGACCGTATCGAGGCGATGACGCTAAACGCCGTGGAGACGCAGCTCCTGGGCATCAGACGCGCCCAGGACGTTCCAGGCCATCTCATCCCCAGCCTCTACTTTGCCTACCTGCGCTCCCGGGACGCTGCACAAATGCCGTTGGTCTTCGAGCACAACCGCCAGGACATTCTCTCCCTCATGCACCTTGCCGCAAAGCTCCTCCAGCTCCATGCGGAACCACACACGTTCGCCAGGGAAGGCAACGATTTGCTCGCCCTCGGCCGCGTCTACGAGGACTTGCGCCTGTTCCAACGCAGCGCCGCCCTTTACGAACTTGCTCGTGCCAAGGGGCTGGACCCACGAGCGTCCACGCCGGCGTTGGTGCGCCTCAGCCTCTGCTACAAGCGCCTGGGCCAGTTGGATAGGGCCATCGCACTCTGGGAGGAAATGGTCGCCCAAGGGGCCGGCGGTGTTTTCCCCTACGTGGAGCTGGCCAAATACTACGAACACCGCGCCCGCCAGTACCAGCGGGCAATGGAGCTGGTCGACCGCGCCTTGCACGCTCTGGAGGTGGACGAGCTCTACGGCGACAGGTGGCAAGCGGAAGAACAACGCGCTGAGCTCCTGCACCGGCGCCGGCGCCTCCTCGCCAGGATGAGGAAAGCACCAATCAGCCAGAACTTTCCGCTCGAGGACCCTCGCCGATGACCGTCGCTCAGATCTTGGACAGGCTGCAGCAGACACCGGAGTTTCGAGACAACGTCACCCACTGGCAGGTTCTGCCGGCGCGGGCTGCACAGTACACGGACTTTCCGGCGCACTTGAACCAACGGCTGGTGGCGGCGGTCAAGGAGATGGGCATCCGTCAACTTTACAGTCACCAGGGGGCCGCGTTGCAAGCCCTGGCCACCGGGCGACATGTGGTGGTGGTCACCCCCACTGCCTCCGGCAAGACTCTATGCTACAACCTGCCCGTGCTCAACACAATCCTCGGCGAGCCGGAGGCGCGCGCCTTGTACCTCTTTCCCACCAAGGCACTTTCCCAGGACCAGGTGGCCGAGCTGCACGACATTGTCACTCTGCTGGGTGAGGACATCAAGACGTTCACCTTTGACGGCGACACCCCGTCCTCGGCGCGGCAGGCCATCCGCACCTCAGGGCACATTGTAGTCACCAATCCTGACATGCTCCACCAGGGCATTCTGCCCCACCACACCAAGTGGCTGCGCCTGTTCGAAAACCTGCGCTACGTGGTCATCGACGAAATCCACAACTACCGGGGCGTTTTTGGCAGTCATTTGGCCAACGTCGTGCGCCGCCTGAAGCGCGTCTGCCGTTTCTATGGTTCCAACCCGCAGTTCATCTGCTGCTCTGCCACCGTGGCCAATCCCAAAGAGCTGGCCGAGCGGCTGGTCGAGGAGCAGGTGGAGCTCATTGACAACAACGGGGCACCGCGCGGGGAGAAGCATTTCATCCTGTACAATCCGCCGGTGGTGAACAGAGAGCTGGGCATTCGCCGGTCTTCGGTGCGCGAGGCGCAGAAGATTGCCCGCTACTTCCTGGCCGGCGATGTGCAGACCATCCTGTTCGCGCGCAGCCGTCTACGGGTGGAGATCCTTCTCAGCTACCTTAAAGAGACCATGCGCCAGTTGCACAAACCAGAAAGCCGTGTGCGCGGCTATCGCGGCGGCTATCTGCCCAACGAGCGGCGCGAGATTGAAAGGGGGCTGCGCAGCGGCGAGATACTCGGCGTGGTCAGCACCAATGCCTTAGAGTTGGGCATCGACATCGGACAGTTAGATGCCTGCATCATGGCGGGCTACCCGGGGACGATCGCCAGCACCTGGCAACAGGCCGGTCGCGCAGGGCGCCGCCTGGATGCCTCGGTGGCAATCCTGGTGGCCTCCAGCGCGCCTCTTGACCAGTACATCGTCAACCATCCTGAGTACTTCTTCGGACAGCCCCCCGAAGCCGGCATCATCGACCCGAACAACCTCCTGGTGCTCATGAGCCATGTCAAATGCGCGGCGTTCGAGCTCCCCTTCGAGGAGGGCGAGCGCTTTGGCGTGGAGACCACCGGCAAGATCCTCGACTACTTGGAGCAGAACCAGGTACTGCACCGCAGCGAGGGCAAATACCACTGGGCCAGCGACATCTACCCGGCTGAGGAAGTAAGCCTACGCAGTGCCTCCACCGGCAATTTCGTCATCATCGATACCACGACAAAGGGCAAGGAGCGGGTCATCGGCGAGGTCGACCAATTTAGCGCGCCAATGCTCGTGCATGAGGGGGCCATCTACATGCACGAGAGCAAGCAATACCACGTGGACACCTTGGACTGGGAGCGCCGCAAGGCCTACGTCCACGAAGTGGCCGTTGACCATTACACCGACGCAGAGGAAAAGAGCCACATCCGCGTCCTGGACGTCGAGGCCCAAGAGGCGGTGCCGGGCGGAAACAAGGCGCTGGGCGAGGTGAGCGTGACGACCATCCCGACCATCTACAAGAAGATCAAGTTCGGCACGCACGAAAACGTCGGCTGGGGCAAGATCAATCTGCCGGAACTGGAGCTCCACACCACTGCGTATTGGTGGGAAATCACGCCGGAACAGTTGGCGCCGCTGGCGCTCAACCAGGCCACCTTAGCGGACGCGCTCAAGGCGGTGGCCAATGTGCTGGCCAACGTGGCGCCGGTGTTTGCACTTTGCGACCCGCGCGACATCCGCGCCGTGCCCATGGTGCGCTCGCCGTTTTCGGAGCTCCCCACCGTGTACATCTACGAGAGCCATCCCGGGGGCGTGGGCCTGAGCAGGCGTCTTTTTCACCTCCATGCCGACCTGCTGGCGGCGGCGCGAGACCTCATCGCCAGATGCCCCTGCACCGGCGGTTGTCCCTCCTGCGTGGGACCACCGCTGGAGGTTGGGCAAACAGGCAAGGCCGAGGCGTTGCGCCTGTTGGGGTTGGGAGTCGGCCAGTGAGCCGGCCGATCGCCGCACTATTGTGCGCAAGGAGCGTGCTATGCCATTCTCTGAGACTGATTACAAGACGTATGTCCACTGGGGCACCAGCACCTGGACCTACGAGGGGTGGAAAGGCATCGTCTACCACAAGGACTACCGGCCCGAGCGTTTCAAGAAGGAGTGCCTGGCCGAATACGCGCGCGATGGCAGGTTCTCAACGGTAGGCATGGACCTCTTCTTCTACCGACCGCCCTCGCCCTACGAATTGGCCGCCTATGCCCGGCAACTGCCGCCAGGCTTCAAGGCGTGCTCAAAGGTGTGGGAAGAAATCACCGTCAAGCGCTACCCCAATCATCCCCGCTACGGCGACAACAGGGGCAAGGAGAACCCCAACTTCCTCAGCGTCGAGCACTTCGTCAGCAAGGTGCTGGAACCCTATCGCAAGGCTTTCGCCAACTTTGCCGGGCCGTTCATCTTTGAGTTCGGCTATCTGTCGCGGGAGGACATGCCCTCGGTGCACGCCTTCGCTGAGCGGCTGGACGGCTTCTTTGCCCAAGTGCCAAAGGACTTTCAATACAGCGTCGAAATCCGCAATCGCAACTTTCTTGCCCCGGCCTATTTTGCCGTGCTCCGCAAGCACGGGGTGGCGCACGTGTTCAACCACTGGAGCTTTATGCCACCCATCAGCGAGCAGCTACGCTACGACGCCGTGACTGCGGATTTTATCGTGTGCCGCGTGCTCACGCCCTTAGGGATGCGCTACGAAGAGGCGGTCAAGCGCTTTCAGCCGTACGACAAGATTGTGGAGCGGCAGCCGCGCATGCGCCAGGATGTGCTGCGCCTGGCAGCCATGGCCATGGAGCGGAAGGTGCCGGCCTACATTCTCATCAACAATCGGGCGGAGGGCTCGGCGCCGCTCACCATCACCGAGTTAGACCAGCTCCTGCGGCAAAATCTGCTCTCGTAGATCCGTCGCCTTGCGCCGGGACAAGCTGCGGTTATCTGCGGTCTCGTTTTCCCCGCTTGGCCGCCGACGAGCCCGCCTCACCGCAAGAAGAAGACCACTCCGAGGTGGACGCTGATGTCCTCGCCATCGGACTCGGTCGTCACGTTGTCCTGGCGCATGCTGACCATGTCTTTGACGCTGTGGTAGCGGCACTCGACGTCCACCCAGGGGCCGAGGCCGATGTCGACCATGGCACCCCCGCCGGCGTT
Source organism: Calditrichota bacterium (assembly GCA_014359355.1). NCBI lineage: Bacteria > Pseudomonadati > Calditrichota > Calditrichota bacterium. Next base: position 5,633 of record JACIZP010000082.1, read on the forward strand.
CCACTCCCACTTGGTCCTGGTCTTGCTCTCGGAGTAGCCGAAGCCCCAGGCATCTGTCACTGCGTATACGTCCTGGAAGATGTACAAGCCACCCAGCGCTGCCGCGTAGATGCGGAACCTGCCGACGTCCACCGCGAGCTGTGGCCCAACGGTGAGCCGGAAGGCCTCCTGGCGTTGGGAACCCGCGTAGTAGTAAAAGTCCCCCACGGGCCTGGAGCTGTAGGAGAGATAGTCAAAGTCGCCGCGCAAGGCCAGCACCTGCGCTTGGGGCAGGGTGTAAAAGGCCTTTACTCCCACTCCCTCTCCGCTTTTCAGCTCATCGGCCATTGAGCCGGTGGGTACGGAGACCACCACACGCGGCCCGACGGCGAATTGCGCCCCGGCCCTACCGGCCAAGGCAAAAGAGATGGCCACAATGACAAGCAGAACGTTTCTCATTGGCGTTCCCTTCGTATCGTACACGCCAAGCCTCCTGACCGCCCTCACCTTCGTCGCGCCTCCAGAAGGCATCGCCTTCATGGGATGCCACAAGGCCGAGAGGCGGCGTAGGTGGACAGCCAATTCCCCCGCAGTACATCAAGGCTTTGAACTCCAGCCCTCCCTCTTGGAACCGCCCCTTCACTATGGCCGGCAGGCCCTACAGTCCAGGAAGGCACTGCACTCCAAAGAACGACATCGGCGGTCCACGCCTCCACGAGGCCACAGGGCCTCCCGGAAAGTTGCCTTGGGAGAGAATATACACCCAGCCTCAGAGAAAGTCAACGTCTTTTTCACCCCTTCTTCACGGCGCGGCGTGGGCGAACACGGGCCCGAACGACCAGCAGGGACCCTTTCTCCGCTCCCTTCTCCTACACAATTCCCTTGTTTTCCTCGCTCAGAATTCGTAAAATGGCGGCACGTACGTGTTCTCGCACCGCCGCGAGGGCAAGAGGCGGCTGAGAGCCGTTGCCCCGGACGAGGGGGCGGACGCACCGGCCGGACCTGCTCGCAGAGCCGAGTCCTCGAATGGTGCTTTACGATGCGAGCACCGGAAGGGTGTTCGCCTGTGTCGGAGCGAACTCGGGCACCGAGCCAGGAGCACCGCGGGTCACCTGCGCCACCCCGTCCTTGCGAGAGGCGGAGAGAAGTAAATCCCTGCATAAGGGAAGAAAAGGCTGGTGGCAGACCAAGAGCGGCGCCGATCGCCGGTGCGCTCCGCTCAGAGCATCATCTTGTGAGTCGTCCATGGAAGATCCCTATGAGAAGCTGGCGCAGCGCTTAGACCAGACACCCAACGGCTTCCCACGCACGGCAAGCGGTGTGGAGCTGCGCCTCTTGGCCAAGCTCTTCACACCCGAAGAAGCGGCTTTGGCAGCGGAATTGACCCTTCAGCCGGAGACAGCAGAGGAACTCGCCCTGCGCCTGGGCCGAGACCGCCATGAACTCCGCCACATACTCAAGGAGATGCTAAAGAAGGGGCTGATCGACGCGGAGCCGGGGAAAGGAGGATTCGCCTACAAGCTGCTACCCTTTGTGGTCGGCATCTACGAGCACCAGAACGCGCAGATCGACGAAGAGTTTGCACACCTTTTTGAGGACTACTACCGCCAGGACATCCATCGCGTCATGACTGCGCGGCCGTACGTGCATAGCGTCATTCCCGTGGAGCAGGCCTTTCCTTGGGAAGTTGAGGTGCTGCCATACGAGCAGGCCAGCCACTACATCGAGCAAGCGCGCGCATGGGGTGTGCTGAATTGCATCTGCCGCGTGCAAAAGCGCCTGATCGGGCAGGGGTGCCGGCACTCAGTCGACAACTGCCTTGTGCTTTCGCCGCGACCTGGAGCATTTGACCATGCCACGGCCATCCGCGCGCTGAGCAAGGAGGAGGCTCTGGCGGTGCTGGCTGCTGCCGAACAAGAAGGGCTTGTCCACTCGACTTCGAACGTGCAGGAAGGGGTGAGCTACATCTGCAACTGCTGCATCTGCTCCTGCGGGGTGCTGCGCGGCATTGCGGAGTTGGGCGCGCTCGGTGCCGTCGCTCCTTCGTCCTACCAGGCGTCTGTGGACTCCACGTTGTGCAGCGCCTGCGGCACCTGCATAGAGCGCTGCCAGTTCGGCGCCCTGGCCCTTGACGGCGCTTCCTGCACCGTGGAGGTGCGCCGCTGTGTGGGCTGTGGCCTGTGTGTGAGCACCTGCCCCACCGGCGCCATTCGCCTGGAACTTCGCGCACCGGAAGATCGGCAGTCGCCGCCGCGCACAGAGGAAGAGTGGCGGAACGCCCGCTTAGCTGCCCGGAGAGACAGCACGCCGTGAGGGCACCTTGTCCCTATCGCCCGCGCACGTCTCCCCGTTTCTCCTCGATGTGGTGCTTGATGGTGTGTGCCTGATAGATGAAAATCACCTCTTCGGCGATGTTGGTGGAAAGGTCGGCAATGCGCTCCAAGTTCTTGCTAATGATTATCAAGTGGAGCGCCCGGGAGATGGTGCGGGGGTCCTCCACCATGTAGGTGAGGAGTTCACGAAACACCTGATCGTCGAGGTTGTCCACCTGGTCATCCCGCACGCAAATGTCCCTGGCCCGCTGCACGTCGCCGGTGACAAAGCTCTGAATGCTATCCCTGACCATCTCTTGCGCGAGCACGGCCATGCGCGGGATGTCGATGAGCGGCTTGAGCTGTTCCTGCTCGCACAGGAGAATCGCCCGCTCGGCAATATTGACGGCGTGATCGCCCATACGCTCCAGGTCGTTGTTGATCTTGATGGCCGAGGTGACAAAGCGTAGGTCACCGGCCATGGGCTGATGCAGCGCCAAAAGCTTCAGGCACTGCTCGTCGATGGCGATCTCTAAGCTGTTGATGGCGTCGTCGCCGGCGATGACTTGCTCGGCGAGCGACTTGTCCCGGTCGATCAACGACGCCACCGCCTTGCTGATGGCTCCTTCCACCAACGTGGCCATTTGCGTTAAGGTGGCCTTGAGCTCTTGGAGCTGCTCATGAAAGTGCCGTTCCATAAGTTTTTTCCTCTGCTAATGAACGGGCGGCATCATCCGAAGCGCCCGGTTACATAGTCCTCGGTCCTCTTCTGGCGCGGCCGCGTGAAAATCTGATCCGTCTCGCCGAACTCGATCAACTCGCCAAGGTAGAAGAAACCGGTGTAGTCCGAGACGCGCGCCGCCTGCTGCATGTTGTGGGTGACGATGACGATGGTGTAGTGCTGCTTCAGCTGAAAAATGAGCTCCTCGATCTTTTGCGTGGCGATGGGGTCGAGCGCCGAGGCAGGCTCATCCATCAAAATCACTTCCGGGCGCACCGCCAAGGCCCTTGCGATGCACAACCGTTGCTGTTGCCCGCCCGAAAGGTCCATGGCTGACTTGTTCAAGCGGTCCTTGACCTCGTCCCACAAGGCGGCGTCCCTGAGGCTCTCCTCCACCCGCTGCGCCAACACCGCAGGATCGTGCACCCCGTGAATACGCAGCCCATAGGCCACGTTGTCGAAAATCGACTTGGGGAAAGGGTTGGACTTTTGAAAAACCATCCCCACTTTGCGCCGCAGTTCCACCACATCCACGCGCCGGTCATAGATGTCCACGCCGTCAAGGAGAATGGTGCCCTCCACGCGCGTCCCGGGGATGATGTCGTTCATGCGATTCAGCGAGCGCAAAAAGGTGGACTTGCCGCATCCGGAGGGGCCGATGAGGGCAGTGACCTTGTTCGCCTCGATGTCCATGCTGACATCGCACAGCGCCCTCACACTCCCGTAGTAGAAGCTAAAGTGCTTGGTCTTGATCTTGATGTTTCCCATCTCTGCGTTGTGTCCTTGAGCTGCCTACGCGCGGCGGAATTTCCTGCGGAACCGGTAGCGAATGAGCACCGCCCCCAAATTCAAGACAAAAATGAGCATGACCAGCACCAGCGCCGTCCCATAAGCAAGAGGTCGCACCTTGGCAATCTCGTGGTGCTGCGTGGACATGATGAACAAGTGGTAGGGCAGGGCCATAAACTGGGTGGTCAATACCTTGGGGAACCGTGCGAGAAAGGGCCAGAAAAAGGCCGCTCCGGTGAAGAGGATAGGGGCCGTCTCGCCCGCAGCCCGCGCCAGTCCAAGAATGGTGCCCGTAAGCATCCCTGGCACTGCGTAGGGCAGGACGTTGGTACGGATAGTCTGCCATTTGGTCGCGCCCAGAGCAAGGGCCCCTTCGCGGTAGGAGAAGGGCACGGTCTTGAGCGCCTCCTCGCTGGCGGTGATGGTCCAGGGCAAGGTCAGCAGCCCCAGGGTGAATCCTGCCGAGAGGACCGAAAGACCAAGGTTGAGCGTGAGCACGAACAGGCCGAGGCCGAAAAGTCCGTACACGATGGACGGCACACCCGAAAGGTTGCGAATGGCCACCCGGATGAGGCGCACAAGCCGCCCCTGCCGAGCGTACTCATTCAAATAGATAGCTGCGCACATACCCAGCGGCACGGAGACGGTCACGGTCACCAAGCTCACCCAGAACGTGCCGACAATGGCCGGCCAGATGCCGCCGGCGGTCATCCCTTTGGTGGGCTTCTGAGTGATAAAGGCCCAGGTGACCGCCTTGCCACCCTTGGCCACGATGTCGTACAAGATGAGGACCAGCACCGCCACCACCAGCAGCGCGGCCACCCCAAGCAGCGCAAAACCCAGGGCCTCGCTGAGCTTTCTCCACGACTTTCTCATCGTCGCACCCGCTGGAAGCGTTCCAACACGAGGTCTGAGACCACATTGACAGCAAAGGTCATGCAGAAAAGCACCAGCCCGATGACGAACAGCGATTGATAATGCAAGCTCCCCTGCACAGTCTCTCCCATTTCGATGGCGATGGTGGCGGTCATCGTGCGCACGGGGTCGAGAAAGCTCCTGGGGACGGCTGCTGCGTTGCCCGTCGCCATAAGCACGGTCATCGTCTCGCCGATGGCCCGTCCCATGCCGAGCATTACCGCCGCAATGATGCCAGAAGAGGCCGAGGGCAGCGTCACGTGCACCAGTGTCTGCCACTTGGTGGCGCCAAGCGCCAAGGAGGCGCTCTTGAACTCCTGGGGCACCGACACGATGGCGTCTTCACAGATGCTGACGATGGTCGGCAGGGCCATGACCGCCAGCAAAAGGGCGCCGTTCAGAGCGCACAGGCCGCTGGGCATGCGGAAGACCCGCGCTATGACAGGGCCGACAAGCACCACGCCGAGAAAGCCAACCACCACCGAGGGGATGCTGGCTAAGATTTCCACCACCGGCTTCAAAACCTCCCGCAGCTGGGGTGGCGCCACATCGGCAAGGAAAGCGGCGCAGGCCACACCCACCGGCACCGCGATGACCAGGGCCCCAAAGCTCACCATGAGCGTGCTGAGCACCATGGCCAGTATCCCATAAGAGGCCCGTTCGGGCGACGTGGGATCCCAACGCAAGTGGAAGAAAAATTCACCCACCCCAAGCTGCTTGAGCGCCGGCAGGCTTTCTGTGAACAAAAGGGAGAAGATACCCAGGAGGATGACGATAGCCAACACGCCGTTGGCGGCAAAGAAAAGTCGCAGCGCGTTCTCCTTGAGATCGCGCCACGAAGAAAAACGCCTGCGCAGGTTATCTGTTGGCTGCTTAGACAAACGGCCTCCTCAAATCTCAACGCTTCCGCTCAAGCCCGGCTCTCGCTCCATGAAGGCGTTGTAATATAACCTTCCCATATTACATCCATGTTACAAAAAGGCGCCTCCGGCAGAAATTCTCCGCGGAAGCGCCTTGGAGGAGCAAGCACAGCTCTACGGTGCGGCCATTAGAAGCCGAGCTTCTTGTTCGCCTCTAAGTACTTTCCGGAAACGGGGTAGAACCCCATCTCTTCCACTATCTTCTGCCCTTCGGCGCTGAGTTCGAAGGCGATGAAGCTTCTCACTGCGCCCTTCGGCGTTCCGTTGGCGTACTGGTAAAGCGCTCGCGCGATGGGATAACGCCCAGTGGTGATATTCTCGGTGAGGAGCGGCGATACCCCGGGTGACTTTGCGTCCTTGGCCACCTCGACGACCTTGAGGCCGGGGATGACTTGCCCTTGCTCGTCACGCACGTAGCCGACGCCCACATAGCCAATGCCGCCCTTGTCGGTGCGCAGGGCTTCGACTATCTGCGCGTTGCCGTTCATCTGCTTCATCCTGGGCGAGTAGTTCTTGTTGCCCAACACGAACTCCTGGAAAAACACGTAGGTACCCGAGTTCGGCTGGCGGCCGTACAGGGAGATCGGTAGGTTCGGTCCGCCTACTTCGCTCCAGTTGGTAATCTCGCCGCGGAAAATGGCGCCAATTTGGTCCTTGGTGAGCTTGGTGACGGGGTTGCTGCTGTTGACCGCAATGGAAAGGGCATCGATGGCGATGGCTATCTCCACTGGGATGACCCCGTTCTCCTTGGCAGCGGCGTATTCCTTTTCCTTCATTTCCCGTGACGCGTTGGCGATGTGGACGCGATTGGCAATGAGTGCGGCGATGCCCACGCCCGATCCACCTCCGGACACCGCACACGCCACCTGCGGGTTCTTTTCCATGTACACCTCAGCCAACCGCTGCACCAGGTTGACCATCGTGTCGGAGCCCCTAATCTGCAACAGCTCCTGTGAGAAGAGCAAGGTGGGGACGAACACACCTGCGATCAGGATTGCCATGATTCTTCTCATCGCGAAACCTCCCTCTGGTTAGTTACGTCTACTCGACGACTATCTTACCCGAGCTGTAGTTGTACGACAATGTCAAGCGAGCAGTGAGATCACTGTCGACCTTTGGCGCCGCGTACTTCTTGACAATCACGTTCGGCATGACGTGAATGCCTGCCACGGGGATGTAGTCCAGGCCGGCGAAGATGGTTTCTTCCTCGTTCTTCTCGCCGCCGATGAGAACCCCATTCTTGAAGGCAGTAAACACGTCCGACTTGGTGTTGGGGTCGAAAAAGTCATAGCGTGCAAACACCTTGAGTCTCGGGATTGTGGTGATGACGGAGGCGAAAACCGAATAACCGAATCGCTGCACATCTGCCGGCGCATAGTTCTTCACCGCGTTGGCCTCGATGGTGACGTCGGTTATGCCTGACTCCTTGTTGGTTCGCTGAAAGACCTCGGCCCCAAGGGAGAACCTGCGGTGGTCATATCCCACGAACGCCTTGAGGGTATGGTAGCTGCTGGCTAACCGATAGTCCTTTGCGGAGCTCAGCTCCACGGCCGTCTGCAGTTCGCGCTTGGCCAGATTCTCATAGTCGGCGTATCCCTCGATGATGACCCCACGCATGGGCGTGAGCCACAAGGCGTACCCCACCTTCTTGAAGCGGTCTATCTCCGAGGAACCATAGCCGGAGCCGTTGAACACCGCCAGCCAATGATGGATCGTGCTGCCGAAGAGGTCGCCCTTGATGGCCAAGCCCATGTCCGCCGAGGAAGAGATCTTGTTCAGGTCCATAATCGTCTTTTCGATGGAGCGGTAGCCCCAAAGCTCTTCGCTGTTCTTGA
>JACIZP010000083.1 GCA_014359355.1 Calditrichota bacterium
CAAGTGTTGAGAGGGAGACTTGCGCTTTGGCACGCTGGTTGCAAATTTGCCGGGCGAACATGTGCGGGGGTTTAAGATACAGGGAATCAAGCACGAGGAGGTGAGAGGTTATGGCAATCGTCAGATGGCGTCCGTGGCGTGACTTGTATCGGCTCCAGGAGGACATGGATCGTTTCATCGATGATTTCTTCCATGGGTTCCCGGGCCGTGAGGTGGAGACCGGCATGTGGAGTCCCAGCGTGGACATTTGCGAGACCGAGGATGCGGTGATCGTCACCGCCGAAGTTCCCGGCATGAAGAAGGATGACATCAAGATCTCCATCCAGGACAATGTGCTGATGCTCAAGGGGGAGAAGCATCAGGAGAAGGAGGCGAAGCAGGAGAACTACCATCGGCTGGAGCGTGTGTACGGGAGCTTCCGTCGGTCCTTCAGCCTGCCGGCCTCGGTGGACGCTTCGAAGGTGAAGGCCTCCTACAAGGACGGCGTGCTCAGGATCGAGCTGCCGAAGAAGGAGGAGGCGCGGCCCAAGGAAATCCCGATCACTGTGCAGTGATCCTGGATGCTGCAACACGGGGTGTCCTTCTGGAGCGGTGCGGCGCACGCGCCGCGTAAATGAGGTTTCGTGAGTACCCCACCTCAAATGGGGTACTCACGTTTTGTATAGATGCTAAGGCGTTCATGACCTGTTATGCATGGAAGTGAGGAACAGATGGTGCCGAGCGAAGAGGTGACCCGCATCTCCATAGACTCCGAAGCCCAACGTAGCGGCGATGAGGCGCGCGAGGAGATCATCCCTGTGCAGATTGTCGGGGGTGAAAGGGAGCCCTCTGCGGAGCAAAAGCCTGCAGAGGCCGCTGCAACCTACCTCGACCAACTGCGCCGTACGCAGGCGGACTTTATCAACTACAAGCGGCGGGTGGAGCGCGAGCGAGCCGATTTCGCCGCTGAGGGCCGGCGCGAGGTGCTCCGGGCCCTCTTGCCGGTGTTGGACGATTTCGACAGTGTGCTCGCCTACCATGGCCAGGAACAAGGGCCTGCAGCAATGGGTCTGCGCCAGGTTGCCGAGAAGCTGCGGCGAGTCCTTGCCGACAGCGGCCTGCAGCGCTTCGGGGAGGTCGGAGAGCGTTTCGATCCCGAATTGCACGAGGCTGTGGCGACCGAGCCGTGTTCTCCGGAGCTGGATGGGCTGCTCCTGGAGGTGTGGCAACCTGGGTACAGGGTAGATGGCAAGGTGTTGCGGGCCGCCAAGGTCAAGGTCGGGCGAGCAGCGCGTGAAGGTGAACTGTGACTATGCCTAAGCGGGATTACTACGAAATACTCGGAGTGAGCGAGAACGCTACCGCCGACGAGATCAAGAAGGCGTATCGGCGGCTGGCCAAGCAGTATCATCCCGATGCGAATCCCGGTAACAAGGCAGCGGAAGAAAAGTTCAAGGAGATCTCTGAGGCGCACGCGGTTCTCAGCGATCCGAAGAAGCGTGCGCAATACGACCAGATGCGGCGCTTGGGGGCGTTCGACGCTGCCGGCGCGCGGGGGTTCGAGGGCGCTGGCTTCGACTTTTCCGACCTGGCGAGCATTTTTGGTAGCGGCCGCCGCACGGGGGCGCGTCGCTTTTCGTTCGAGGATTTTGGAGGATTCGGAGGACTGGGCGATCTGCTCAGCCAATTCTTTGACCATAGCGACCTGTTCAGAGGTCGGGAAAGGGAAGAGTCCTCTGGCGACATCCAAGTGGAACTGGAAGTGGCACCAGAGGTGGCGCAGCAGGGTGGTAAGCAGAGTTTCAGCATAGAGAAAGATGAAAGGTGTTCCCATTGTGATGGCCGCGGCGGGGAGGATGCCGTAACCTGCCCAAACTGCCGCGGGACCGGGCACGTCGTCTCCAGTCAAGGGTTCTTTTCTGTGAGCCGGCCGTGCCCCAGATGCTTAGGGCGCGGTGTGGTGTTCAAGAGGGTGTGTCGCGCATGCGGTGGTCGCGGGGTGCAACGGGTGCGCAAGACCTATTCGGTGCGCATTCCGCCTGGTGCCTACGATGGCATGAAGCTGCGCCTCCGCGGCCAAGGCGAACCGAGCGGATCTGGCCGCGCCCAAGGTGATCTCATGGTCGTGCTCCGGGTGCGGGGTAAGGGCTTCTTTGATGTGCGTGGTACCGACGTCTACTGCGACGTGTACATCGACCGAAAGCATGCCGAACAAGGCACGCGCTTGCGCGTGCGCACCATTGATGGTCGCAAGGTGGAACTAAGAATCCCACCTGGCACGCAGGACGGGGCGGTGTTCCGCCTAAGCGGCCTTGGGCTAAAGAGCGACGGGCACCAGGGGAACCAATACGTGCGGGTGAAGGTCAAAGACTAAGCGCGCCCGACCCACCAGACTTGGGGCGCGATAAGCTGTGCACGGTGAAGCAGCGGAGGAAAAGGCTATGACGCGGAAGACCAGGGGAGTGCTGATTGGCGGCGTCATAATTGGCGTCATTGTTGGACTGCTGGTGGCAGCCAATTTCGATTGGACCAAACATGGTCTGGCCGAAGAAAAGACCTTGCAACCAGCAACAGCTGCCATTGACCAGGGACAGCCATTGAACCTCGACAGGCGGGCACTGGCAGACGCCATCAACGACCTGTACGTAGACATCGTCAACAAGGTGAGCCCGGCGGTGGTCACCATTATCAGCGAGAGCAAGGTGACGCGCCGCACACCGTTTGCCGAGTTCTTTGGGGACGAGTTCTTCCGGCGGTTTTTCGACTTCCCAGAGCAGCAAGAGGAGCTGGCGCAGGTGCTGGGCTCGGGCGTCGTAGTGCGACCCGAAGGGTACGTGCTCACCAACCACCATGTGGTGGCGGAGGCCGTCCAGGTGAAGGTGCTGCTGGGCAAGGACGAATACAAGGCCAAGGTCGTCGGCAGCGACCCGAAGACCGACGTGGCGGTGCTGCAGATCCAAGATGGGAAAAAGTTCGCTACGGTGCCGTTTGGCGACTCTGACAAACTGCGCATCGGGGAGGAGGTGCTGGCCTTTGGCACGCCGTTCAGCCCGCAGCTGGAACGCTCCGTCAGCAAAGGCATTGTCAGCGCCAAGGGGAGGGCGAACCTGCCCATCCAGGGGAGCGAGATCAAGTACTTTAACTTCATTCAGACCGATGCAGCCATCAACCCGGGGAATAGCGGTGGGCCCCTGGTGAACCTCTACGGCGAGCTGGTGGGCATCAACACCGCGATCGTCGGGCAGGCCAATGTGGGCATCGGCTTCGCCATCCCCATCAACACGGCAAAATGGGTCATGGAACAGCTTATCGAGAAAGGTGAAGTGACCCGTGGTTGGCTGGGCGTGTATATTCAGCCGGTGGATGCAGCCATGGCCAAGGCGCTGAAGATGGACTCCCCGCGCGGCGTGGTTGTCTCAGAGGTGGCCCAGGGGAGCCCCGCAGAGAAAGCTGGCATCAAGGAGGGTGACGTCATCCTTGCGGTGGATGACACGCCCGTGGACAACCCGGACCAGCTCTCCACGCGCATTGCGTCGACTGCCCCGGGCACGCAGGTTACTCTGACCGTCAATCGCAAGGGGAGTACTCGCCAGGTGTCGGTCAAGTTAGGTACGCTGCCGGAAGAAGGCAGCGTCAAGGTGCGTGGAGCGAAGAAATCCTCCACCAAATTGGGGTTCAGCGTCCAGGACCTGACCGACGAGCTGGCGGCGCGTTACGGGCTCAAAGGGCAAGAGGGCGTGGTGGTGACCGAGGTGGAGCGCGGCAGCATCGCGGCCCGCAGTGGATTGCGCCCGGGCCAACTGATTAAGGAGGCCAATCAGGTGCGCATACGCAACGTGCGTGAACTTCAGGAAGAACTGGACAACTTGAGCCCAGGGGACGTTCTTCTGCTGCGCATCTACTACCAGAACCGGCACCTGTTCATCTCCATACCGGTGCCCGAAGAGTGAACCACTACCATTCACCTGGGCGGACGAAGAGTTGAGGAAACGGAGGGAGCGAGCAGATGCCGACCTACGAGTATCGTTGTACACAGTGTGAGCATCAGTTTGAAGTCTTTCAGTCCATTAAGGATGAGCCTGTGAAGACGTGCCCGCGGTGCGGCGGCAGGGTGCGCCGTCTGATCGGCGGGGGGAATGGCCTGATTTTCAAAGGGAGCGGTTTCTACATCACCGATTACCGCAACAAGGGGCAGAGGTCGGGTGGCAAGGACGATTCAGGGAAAGGCGGGGGCTCGAGCTCGGGCAGTGACAACTCCGACTGACGCCACCCCAGGGACTCTGCCAGGAAGGGCTGTCACAGTGACATATTGGCAAGCAGCACAGGCCGCAGCGGGCTGTAGCGCACCCTGGCTAACTGCTGCAATTTCAAGGTGCGGCGGTGGTGCAAAGCCTTTCAGTAGCCGTGGCACAACATTTGAAAAGCCTACCTTCGATGGCGCAAGCCTCGTGGTGAGGCAACATCACAACATGGGCAAAAGGAGGTTTGACTTATGGGAAAGATAATCGGCATTGATTTGGGGACGACAAACTCCTGCGTGGCGGTCATGGAAGGCGGCGAGCCGGTGGTGATCCCCAACCAGGAAGGGTCGCGCACCACGCCGTCGGTGGTCGCCTTCACCAAGACCGGCGAGCGATTGGTGGGACAGGTCGCCAAACGTCAGGCGATAACCAACCCGGAGAACACCGTCTACTCCATCAAGCGCTTCATGGGCCGGCGCTATGACGAGGTGTTGGACGAAATCCAGCAGGTGCCGTATAAGGTCGTCCGCGGCAAGAACGACGTCGCCCGCGTCAAGATCGGCGACAAGGAGTACTCGCCGCAAGAGATCTCGGCGATGATTCTGCAGAAGATGAAGCAGACTGCCGAGGACTATTTGGGCGAGAAGGTCACCGAGGCGGTGATCACGGTGCCTGCCTACTTCAACGACAGCCAGCGCAATGCCACGAAAGAGGCGGGCGAGATTGCTGGCCTCAAGGTGCGGCGGATCATCAACGAGCCCACTGCCGCCTCGTTGGCGTACGGCCTGGACAAGAAGAAGGACGAGAAGATCGCCGTGTTCGACCTCGGCGGTGGCACGTTCGACATCTCCATCCTGGAGATTGGCGA
>JACIZP010000084.1 GCA_014359355.1 Calditrichota bacterium
AATCGTGTCGATGCGCCACTTCTCCCTCTGGGCACGCAGGTCGTTCAAAAGATCCGTGGAGAGAGTATCTTGAGAAGGCAGTGACACCCACACCTCCGAGACATCGCTGGGGATAATTACTTCCCTCTTGGTAGGGTTGCCACGCAACCTGAGAGCAACGCGGGCCAGCTCCGGAGAGAGCTGGCTGGCGTACCACTGCCGCACTGCCTTGGCGCGATCGTCCAGGTAGGCGACGGAGCTATCCACCGTGCCCCTGTAGAAATCAACGTACAGCCACCCATTGCCGGGGAGGCTGGTGTAGACGTCAGAGGCGGCAAAGCGCCTCGTTGTGGCAATGCGCACCAGGGTCCCGTTTGCCTTCTCCTCCACAGTGACGCCCTGCACGGCACCACCGCCTGCGGGAAGCGTCAGCGTTGCCGTGCTCTCGTCCCACTCTGTGCCTGCCGGGAGATAGGCGGCGACTGCTTCCAGAAAATACTGCACAGGCACGAACAGCTCCCCGTCACGCAGCAAGGTCTCTATGGGCATGTGGCGGACCGCGTTGCCGATGACGATGAAGCAGTTGAACGGGGAAACCGTGATTTCCGCCTTGCCCAAGTAAACGACTGTCTTCTTCGCCTTGTCGGTCTTGACCGCCCTCCCGCCCATTGCGCCGGCGAGCTCACCGAGGGCGGCGTAGTGGCACCCGCTCTGTTGAAACGCGCGCAGCTGCCTCGTCTGCGCCTCCCCCTTGACGCGCACCAGCACGCCCTGTGTTTGCCCCATCAGTAATCCGGCTGCCAGGATCAGCCAACAAAAAAGCGCCATGCCAAGCACACGACTCAGCATGGGCCGGGTTTTCTTGGTATTCACCATCACCCGAGGTTGCACCTGCACCCTCTCACTTCCGCATCAAGTAGCGGCTGGCCCGCTTCAGCTCCTTCTTTTCCCTGGAGGTGAGGTTGTCATAGCCCACCTCGTTGATCTTGTCGAGGAGCATATCCACGCGCTCACGGTAGCGCTGCATCTCCTCCCAGCGGCGCCGCTGGGCCTCCACGCGACGGTTCCGCCACCACTGCCGCACCTGTGTCCCCACGTTGCCGAACAGCCGGCCGCGGCGCAAATAGACGTAACCGACGACCATACCCCCCAGATGGGCCAAGTGAGCAATGCCACCTTCGCTCCCGAACAGGCTGCCAATTCCACCCAACAGCGACATCCCGCCAAAAAGCAACACCAGGTACTTCGCCCTGATCTGGATCGGGAGCACAAAGAACAAGAACAGGGTGATGACACGCTCTGGGAAGAGCAGGCCATAGGCCATGAGGAGGCCGTAGACCGCTCCGGAAGCGCCCACCACAGGCACTACCGAGTGCAGGCGAAAAACCAGGTGGAACAGGCCCGCCCCAACCCCACAGGTCAAGTAGTAGGACAGCAGACGCCGCCAACCCCACACGCGCTCCAGGTCCGCCCCAAACACCCACAGAAACAGCATGTTCACAAGAAGGTGCAGCACGTTCCCGTGCAGGAACATGTAGGTGAACAGCTGCCACCACCACCCTTTGCCAATGACCCACGCGGGGATGAGGGCCAGAAAGGCTTCCAAGCGAGGAATGCGCACCGGCAGGAGGAGCCTGCCCGAGGCGATTACCGGTTGGAGGAATGCGCTCCCCAACTGCTGGACAATGAACATGCCGATATTGGCGGCCAACAGCCATTTCACAGCCCGCGGCATGGCCACCATGGCAAAACGGAGCCTGGTTCTCAGGCGGTTTTCATACATGACGCTCGGCTACCCCTTACCAGAGGCCCATCACTACGGTTACCCTGGCGCCGATGCCCGACAGGTCTACCTGGTCCCACACGGGGAGCCCTGCAGGCGTCTCGGTACGGTTGCGCGACACCTCGGCGCTGCTGTAAAACACCTCGGCGGAAATGTCCGAACGGCGCCCCAGCCTGTACATGATGCCACCGCCAACCTGCCACGTGAAGCCACTGTAGAACCGCGTCTCCGAAATGTCTTGCTCAAAGTTCTGTTCCTTGTTCCATAAGAGCTCGTAGCCCAGGCTGCCGCGCAATAGGTAGGCGTGCATCCTGCTGCCGCGCATCTTCACCAGCAGCTCTGCGAGGAGCGGCACAATCGTGGTGTTGTACTCGACCTCCTTCTGGATGGTGGTCTCACTGACCCCACTTTGATACTCCGTGGTCGCAACCGGGGAGGTCTTGACGTAATGCCTCCGGAACAAGTCCGCAGCAATGCCGATGGACACTGCTTCATCCACCTCGGCGCCCAACGAGGCGCCGATAGAAAAGCCCGACTTGGCGTCTTTGGGGTTGAGAAACCCAACTCGCACTCCCAACTCTTTCTCCCGCTGCGCCGAAGAGGTGACCGGTACCAGCGCGATGCCCAGCACCGCCAGCACGACAGCCGTTGTCCACCTGGGTCTCATGGTATGCTCCTCCTCGCTTGGGTTAAAGCATTACCGAACTCCGTAGAAGGGTACAAATATCCCGCGAAAAAATCAAGGGAAATCAAGGTAATGGCCTTAGCGCCGGCTACGGCTCCACCAGGTGGTTGAGGCCGGCAATCCCCTTGCCCAGCTGCTGGGCATGAGCGATGGCCTTGGTGACGAAGGCTTTGGCGCCGCGCACCGCCTCCGCGAGAGGCTGGCCCTTTGCCAGTCCTGCCGCGATGGCCGCCGAGAACGTGCAGCCGCTGCCGTGGGTGTGAGGATTGGCGAGCCGTTGGCCCTGGAGTTCCAACATGGTGTGTCCATCGAAGAGCACGTCGGTGGCGTCTGCAGTGCGGTGCCCGCCCTTGACAACCACGGCGCGCGCGCCACAGGCCAGAATACGCTCCGCAGCCCGCTTCATGTCCTCCAGGGTCTGGATCCGCATCTCCGCAAGAACCTCGGCCTCCGGGATGTTCGGCGTGACCACTTCGGCCAGGGGCAAGAGTTCCTCCATAAGCGCCTGACGCGCCTCGCGCTGCAGCAGAGGCTCGCCCCGCTTGGCCATCATCACCGGGTCGACCACGAGGTTGCGCAGCTGGTAGCGGCGCAACTCCGCAGCCACGGCACAGACAATCTCCGCATTGGCCAGCATCCCCGTCTTCACCGCATCGACACCGATGTCCTCCAGCACGCAACGGAGCTGTTTGGCCACGAAATCTGCAGGGAGGTCGAAAATGCCGTGCACCCCCATGGTATTCTGCGCCGTCACTGCGGTAATGACCGACATCCCGTAGACTTTGAAAGCACAGAAGGTCTTGAGGTCGGCCTGAATACCTGCCCCTCCTCCGGAGTCGGAACCAGCGATGGTGAGTGCACGCACCATGACTTCCTCGCAGTTACGGCAGCCCTATGCCATGAATCGGCGCCCCGCACTGCGCGCAGGCGCCATCCCGCAAGCGCACCTGCCTGATCGAGAACCCGTAGCGCTCGATCACCACCGTCCCGCACTTGTAGCAGTAGGTGTGTTCCCCTTCATCGCCCGGGACGTTGCCGCTGTACACGTAGTACAGTCCTGCCTCCAGCCCTATCTGCCGCGCGCGGTGGAGCGAGGCCAAGGGTGTGGGAGGAAGGTCAGTGAGCCGGTACTGAGGATAGAAGCGCGTCACGTGCCAGGGGGTCTCCTTTCCCAAATCGTCGACAATGAAGCGGGCTATAGCCCGCAACTGGTCCTCCTGGTCCACGTGGGTTGGGACCAGGAGAGTCGTCACTTCCACCCATACGCCCAGCTGCTTCATCAGGCGCAAGGTCTGCAGCACGCTGTCCAGTTTGCCGCCGACCACCTTGCGGTAGAACTGTTCGTCG
>JACIZP010000085.1 GCA_014359355.1 Calditrichota bacterium
GGCGGTGACCTGAGTGTTTGCCGCTGTGCCCCCTGCCACTATGCCAAATTTGGACGCAAGCCAGCCCGGTACACTTGAATTGGACGCAAGCCACTCGAGTATTCTGTGCTGAAAGTGCCCGAACACGACCATGAGCACCACAGCAGCAGAAAAGGCAGTGGCACCGCTCACCAGGACCACATTTCGATCCACCCCAGCAAACACCAGCATCAACAGGAAGACAATCACCATGAGCCCGGCGGTGTCGATGTCCGGTTGCATCGCCACCAGGCCCGCAACTACTCCCGTGGCCGCAAAGGCCAGAATGAGATGCCGGAGGCTCTCTTCTTGGTCGCGGTCGTTCCTCCAGGCGCCCAATTTTGCCGCCAAGAAAACAACCAGGGCAAAGCGGGCGATTTCCGAAGGCTCGAAGGTAAACCCCGCAATGCGCAACCAGCGTCTACCCCCGTGCACCGAAACTCCCCAGGCCAGCACGCACACCAGCAGGATGATGCTCCCCGCGAGCAGTCCGTCTGCGATTCTTGGCCAATGCCGGGACGGCAGATGCACCACCCCCACCATCACCAACCCTCCAACCAAGAGCCGAAACAGGTGGCTCTTGAAAAAGAAGTGCGGATCGTTCCGCTGGAGTGCCGCCGTGTGCGAGCTCGCAGAGTAGACCTCAACCAACCCTATGGCCAGGAGAATCGCTACCGCCAACAGGAGCACATAGTCGAATCCTGCCACGCCTTCGTCGAGGAATGGCAAGCTCCAGAATCGACGCTTCTTGTACGGCAGTAGCCGTTGCGGGGTGTGGCGCATATGAGCCTATCGCACCTTGAATGTTGCCAGACTGAGCAGCACCAGCAAGATGCCGATGATCCAGAAGCGCACCACCATCTTGGGCTCCGGCCAGGCCTTCTCGCCTATCTCGAAGTGGTGGTGCAGAGGTGCCATGCGAAACACCCTGCGCCCGGTCCTCTTAAAGACCGCCACCTGCACCATCACCGAAACACTCTCCGCCACAAACACCCCACAAATGATCGGCAGGAGCAGTTCTTTCTTTATCAAAATGGCCATGGTCGCCAGCGAAGCGCCAAGACTGAGCGCGCCCGTGTCGCCCATGAACACCTCGGCCGGGTAGGCATTGAACCAGAGGAATCCCAAGCAGGCGCCGACGAGAGCGGCGGCATAGACCATCAGCTCGCCGGCACCGGGCAGATAGGTGATGTTCAGGTAGCGCGAAAAGTCCACCCGCCCAGTCAGGTAGGCCATTACCCCAAATGCCGCTGCCGCAATCCCGCTGAGGCCGATACAGAGCCCATCGGCCCCATCGGCAAGATTGGCCGAGTTGCTGGTGGCAGTGATGATGAAGACCACCACTGGAATGTAAAAGACCCCGAAATCCAGAAGATAGTTCTTGAGGAAGGGCAGCGTTGTAGCCGAGCGCACATCCGCAACCGGCGGAAAGAAATAGAGCACCGAGCCCACAATGCATCCCAGCAGCACCTGGCCGGCAATCTTGTAGCGGCCGATAAGTCCCTTGGGCAGCTTCTTGACCACCTTGAGGTAGTCGTCCACAAAGCCGACCCCGCCCATAAAAACGGTGGCCAAGAGCACGAGGAGCACGTACACATTGTCCAGACGGCACCAGAGGAGTAGCGGTACCACCGTCGCCACCAGGATGATGATCCCGCCGAAGGTGGGGGTACCTTGCTTCTTGAGGTGCGTCTGAGGGCCATCGGGGCGGACCTCCTGGCCCAGGTGTAGTTCCCGCGCCTTTCTGATGACGTACGGCCCGAAAAGGAACGCGATGAACAACGCCGTTATCGCCGCGCCGCCAGCCCGGAAGGACTGGTAGCGGAACACATTCAGTCCCGAGATATGCTCTCTTAGCGGAAATAGAAGGTGGAAAAGCATAGCGCCTCTCAGCTACTCCTTGCCGCGCAGCCTTGTCCGCACACCCTCCACCACTTCCTCCATCTTCATCCCCCGCGACCCCTTGACCAGCACGATGTCCCCTTCCTCCAACATCCCCACCAGGCTCCGAGTGAGAGCCTCTTTGTCGGCAAAGTGCTCGGCCTGCACCCCACCGTGTTTGGCAACCTGCGCAACCACTCGCGCGGCTTCCCCAAAGGTAAGAAGTACGTCGATGCCGTTCTCCACGACCAACTCGCCCAGGCGTCGGTGAGCCGCTTCGCTGGCCTGGCCCAGTTCCAACATGTCCGCCAGCACGGCGATGCGTTTCGCCCCAGCTGGGACCGGCAGTTCCCGCACGAACTCCAGTGCAGCCTTGGCCGAGCGCAGGTTGCTGTTGTATGCATCGTCAACGATGCGGATGCCGCCTGCCTTGATGACTTCTAAGCGCTCAGGCACCCGCTCCACTTCCTCAAGCCCGGCCTTGATCTCCCGGAGAGGAACACCGAGCTCGAGTCCCACCGCTGCTGCGGCCAGCGCATTGCTCACCACGTGCCTGCCGGGAATGCGCAGGTGGATCAGGTTCCTCTTAAGCACAAAGCGCGCGCAACCATGCTCGTCCAGCCCCCGGAAGTGCCCCCTCACGTCGGCGTGCTGCTCTAAGCCAAAGGTGACGGTGCGGTTCACCGGCATGCGCTGCGCCGCCAGCAGTGGATCGTCGGCATTGTACATCCCCACCCTCTCTCCGACCAGCCCTTCGAAGAGCTCCAGTTTTGCCTTGAGTACCCCCTCAAGGGTACCGAAGAACTCCAAATGGGCTTCCGCTACGCCAAGAATGACGCCGTACTCCGGCTCCGCAATGCGACAGAGCGCGGCGATCTCGCCAAAGTGGTTGGTCCCCATTTCGAGCACCACCGCCTGGTGGTGGGGGCGTATCTCTAACAAAGTCAACGCCACGCCGATGGCATTGTTGAACGACTTCTTGCTTTTCAGCGTCGCGTAGCGCCTTGCCAGCACGGCGGCCATCAACTCCTTGCTGGTCGTCTTGCCCACCGAGCCGGTGACCGCCACCACCGGTAGCGAGAAGCGCCGACGATGGTAGTGGGCAATCTGCCCCAGGGCCGCCAGCGTATCGGGCACGCCGATGAACACCGCTTCGGGGAGTTCGCCCACCAGACGCGCGAGCGCATCGTTGCGCACCACCGCCGCGACTGCGCCCCGGGCAAACGCCTCAGCCACGAACTGGTGACCATCAAAGCGCTCCCCCTTGAGAGCGATGAACAGATCTCCTGGACCGACTGTGCGGCTGTCCGTGCTGACGCTGCGGATCTGCTGGCGGAGAGCGGCATGCGGCCCAAGATACCCCTCCGCCGCAGCGCAGCAGTGAACCACCTCTCCGATGCGCAGCCCAACGGCGTCATTCTGCTGGGTCAGGACGTGCAAATTCCTCCTCATCACCAGCGCGGCGCATCGACCAGCGCTACGCCGGACTGGCATTCCAAGGTACAGCGCCCACCGCGACGGATCGCCTCGCCTGGGGCCGGATGCTGGCGCACTACTCGCCCGGCACCGCTCACGTCGACATGCACACCAAGCAACCGAAGGCGATTGACTGCCTCGCGGGCAGTGAGCCCGATGACCCGCGGCATGAGGAGGCGCTCACCGGTCTCCTCCTCCCTCACTTCCGCGCCCAACTCCAACACGATCGTCGAACCGATGGCCACCTGCGCACCAGGCTCTGGGTGCTGCTTCTGGACGAACTCTCCCTTACCTTGCCACTGGGCGCGCAGTCCCAACTCGCGGAGCACGGCCCTGCAG
>JACIZP010000086.1 GCA_014359355.1 Calditrichota bacterium
ACAGTGCACTGGGATGGCAGAGATGAGCTGGGTAGGCCGGTTGCAGCAGGGGTGTACTTGTGCAGGATGGTGGCAGGAACCCAGGCCAAGACCATCAGAATGCTCTTGCTCAGGTGACCCTTCAGGCGGCAGTGACGCATAGCTGACCAAGGAAAGAGCGCCCTGGGGCAACTACCTCAGGGCGCTCCCTTATGTATGCTGCGACAAGAAGCACGCATCTGCTCCCACGCCTCTGGAGGCTGCGGGGGCGGCCAGGTCGCGCGTTCAGGTCATCGGAAGCTTCGCATCATTGCGAGACCAGCCGGCCTTCTTGCCCAAGCAGATCATGGTCATAAACCAAGCGGGCGGCCCAGCAGTGAGCGAGAAACGGCGCCTCCTTCGTCACGGGCATGCCCTGTCACCACGAAACCTCACCACCCCACCTCCACCCCCGCCCGCCACTGCCGGCCGGGCATAGGGTAACCGTCGGCGACCTGGTACTGGACGTCGAAAAGGTTGTCCACCGCCACCCGGAGGTGCCAGGTCACGCCCCAGAAAGGCACCCGCACCCCTGCGTTCGCATCGACGACCGTGTGGGCAGGTAACGGGGCGGTATTGGCTTCATCCGTGTAGCGCGAGCCAACGTAGGAGGCAGTAGCATTGCAATAGAACGGGCGACCCTGGAAGCCAGCCCGCAGCGACGCCGTGTGCTCCGGCCGGTAGATAAGCCACTTGCCCTGGAGGCCAGGCACGCCGCCGGCATTCACCGCCCGCAAATGGCTGTAGCTCGCCTCGATGATGAGGCGCGCCGCAACCCCCTCCCACTTGACCCGCAACTCCTGGCCCGTGATCTCCGCCTCGCTCACGTTGGCAGGCGACCACTTGTAGGTAGCGGCATCCATCCCCCACACGATGAGGTCCCGTGCCCAGCGTCGGTACACGCTGAGGTCACTGTGTAACCTTCCGGCAGCCGGCACGCTCACGCTCAGCCCACCCTCAATTTCGGTGGTCCGTTCTGGCTTCAGGTTGGGGTTGCCAACGGTAAAGGCATCCTCCGGCCAGTAGAGGTCGTTGAACGTCGGCGCGCGGAACGACCCACCCACATTGCCGCGGATTGCTATGTGGCTATGCCGCACCCTGCTCAAGATTATCCCCACTTTCGGGCTGGTGACGGAGCCAAAACCTTGGTAGTGGTCGATCCGCACCGTCGGCAGAAGGTTAGCCTGCCACTCAGGGCGGCCGAGCAGACCTTTCCAGGCGGCATCGGCCTGGGCAAAGGCGCCAAATGACTCCCGCACGTGGGTTCCGAAGGAGGTACCTTGCGAGCGCTCGTTCAGGTAGCTGGCCCCCAGCGACACGACCTTGCCCTCACCCAACGGCAGGTCACCCTGCACGGAGGCACCGGCACTGACGCCCCTATTGTCGGCATCCGATGGCCAGAACGGATTCGGGTCAACAAAGCGAGTAGCCAGCTCGTGCCGGAACCCTGTCGCCTGAATGTGCAGCGTGCCCCCGAGCCTCGTGTCCACGTTTACCTGCAGGCGACGGCTCTCGTCAGTCTGCTGTGCCTGGGGACTGGGGAAGGCCAACGAGCCCGGCGCACCCCGCTCAGCACGAGACCACTCGCCGGAAAGGGTGAGACGTGTGAGCAGAGAAGACTGCCAGCTCAGCTTGGCAAAAAGTTCGTCCAGCGAAAAAGAGTTGTTGATGCGCCTCTTCTCCGTTTCTCTGCCCGTGGCTTGGTCCTTGGCGCGATAAACAAAGTCGCCGTCGCTCCGGGCGCGACTCGCAGCCACCAATACACCCACATCACCCTGCTGGTGGCTGCCGGCAAAGTGGGCCGAGCGGCTGCCCCACGAGCCCACGCTCGTAGCCAACGAGAGCTGGGGTCTCACTCCTCCCTGCGGTGCGCGCGTGATGATGTTCACCACGCCCCCGGCCGCATCAGCTCCATAGAGCGAGGAGAGCCCGCTACGCACAAACTCGATCCGTTCCACCGCAGTGAGCGGCAGCAGGCCCAGGTCGTACCCTCCTGCCAACGGCGAGTTGAGGCGTGCGCCATCCCAAAGAATCAGCACCTGCTCAGCAGAAGAGCCGCGCACCGACAGCGACTTCATGGCGGCCTCTGAGCCATAGCTCTTCACAAAGGCCCCGGCCACTGGCCGCAGGGCATCCGCCACCGTGGTGCCGTTGACCATCTCAATGTCCGTCGCCGAGACCACCTCCGCGGACACGGGCAGCTCCCAGCTCAATGACCTGCCGCGCTTGCCGGTGACCATCACCTCCTCAAGCTCAATCACTGTTGGCACCAGGCGCACCGACAGGTTTTGGGCCCCGCCTTCCGTGATGCGCACCGTGAGCAGCTGCGGCTCATAGCCCATGTAGGAGACGCGGATTTGGTGCGTTCCCGCCGGCAGTTTGGGAAGCGCAAAGCGCCCCCCTTCGTCGGTAGCAGTGCCGAGCTCGCCTGGCACTACGCTGACGTTGGCGCCGGCAAGCGGTCTGCCGGTGGTGTGGTCCACCACCAGGCCGGTCACTTGAGCAAAGGCGCTCGAAGTCAAGACTGCGATACTGAGGAGCGTCACAAGGAGCGTCTTCTCTGTCTTCATTTTCGCCTCCCGTGGAACCTGGTTCACTGTTGTCCCTCTTCTACCCACCACTCCGAGGGCCGCCGGCACGAGCAGCGCAAAGACTGCGGTGTTGGCGGCCGCGTGAGTCAGGTAGAACACCGCACCGTAGGCGTAGGCTCCGAGCAAGGCGGGGAGGGTGAGCCGGCTCATCACGAGAAAGCCCACCGTGGTCAGAAAGTCGAAGGTCACCGTGAGGAGGAAGCCGCATGCCCCCAGCGCAAGCACTTGTGGCCACTGGATTCTGTGCCGCCGCACCCTCCTGCCGATCAGCCCCCCTACAAAGCCCGCCAGACCCATCCCCAAGACCTGGCTGACCAGCAAGGTGACAGAGGAGATGCCGTAGGGATTGACTGCCGCGTAGAGAAGCTCGCCGACCATGGCAGTGGCCAGCCCTCGCCCAGCACCAAGGAAAGCGCCGGCGACAAAGGCGGTGGCGGTCACCAGCTCCACGTTGGGTACGCTGCTGAGCAGGTAGCCCAAGGCGACCATCAAGCCGGCGAACATGGCCATATTGGCCAAAGAAATGGTGCCTGGTCTCACGACCGGATCCCTCCTCTGCCATGCGCGAGCACTCCACCACGCGGCGGGCGGCGCAAACAAAAAACCCTGGCCTCCTCAAACAGACCAGGGTTCGCACGTCGCGCACGCTACGCACCGACACCTCACCCGCGGAGGCTCACACGGTGATACCGACTCCGGCAGGTTTCCTGGCTTTCCCGACCCTGGTCGCCTTCCCATCCGAGCTGCGGACAGTGGCACCGTTGACCAGGGCACCGGCGCATCAACTCATGCGCCCGGGATCACAGTAGCGGGGCTGCGACGGACTTGCACCGTCTTCCCTTTTCCTCCCCTGCGGGGAGCACCGGAATCTACGCCCATATCGCCAAAGAGCGACGCTGGAAATATAACACAGCCCAAAGGCAATTGCAAGGGGAAAATGCGCACAGGAGAAAATCGCGGCGGGAATTTGCGGTGGCCCCCCGAGCCGGAACTTTTCCCTCATTAAGCACGTCTGACAAGCGTCACTGTGTTCGCATGAATTGGAGGAGGTCGGCGTGAGAACTTGCACGAAGCTCTGGCCAGTGGCAGTCTTGGTGGGCAGCCTGGTAGCGTGTTCCCCGAGCAGTAGCACGTCCCTGCAGAAAAAGGTGGACGAGTACATGCGTCGCGTGACGGCGAGAGGGTTT
>JACIZP010000087.1 GCA_014359355.1 Calditrichota bacterium
ACAGTGCACTGGGATGGCAGAGATGAGCTGGGTAGGCCGGTTGCAGCAGGGGTGTACTTGTGCAGGATGGTGGCAGGAACCCAGGCCAAGACCATCAGAATGCTCTTGCTCAGGTGACCCTTCAGGCGGCAGTGACGCATAGCGAACCAAAGCACGAGGGCCTTGGGGCAACCGCCTCAGGGCCCTCGCGAATCCTGGGTCCTGGGCTGAACGATTGCGTCATCAGTCCTGACAATCGCATACCACCTTCGCGCCTCTTCCTCAGGCAATTGTTCAGTCCAGGGCCTAAAAAGGGAGAGCAGAATTCGCGTCCAGCTGGATCAACCTTGTGACCAGACGTACGGGCTCAACAGCTACTATGAGGGCCCGCCGCCCACCTGCGACTCTTGCCCCCGAGGCGCTGCAACTTCTCTCCCAGTTCCATTGGCCCAACAATGTGCGCGAGTTGCGCAACCTCATGGAGAGGGTATCGATCCTGTGCAGTTCTGAGGTAGTGAACCCCTGGGAGCTTGAGCAGGTGTGGGAAAAAAAGGAAGGCGGTGGACCCAAGTCGCTGTTCCGCGGCCAGATTATGCCGCTTGCCGAGGCCTGGCGTCAGTTCGAGCGGGCCTACATCCGGCGGGCCTTGGTCGCCTGCCGTGGCAACGTCAGCGAAACCGCCCGGCTCTTGCAGATCAACAGGAGTCATTTGCATGTGAAGATGAAGGAGTTGGGGGTGGGGTTGTTCGCCCGGGAATAGCGGAAGGTGTCCTCCCTCCTCCCCGCGTGCGTGGTGCAGGAAGTACATTGGGGCGCGCGGCAATGTTGGCAAATTCCAACAGTCTGTTGGGAAAATCCATCAGCATAGTGCTCGCCAGCTACGCTGAGCAATCAGAAGAAGTTGCTATTGCGTGTGTTGTGTGGAGTGGGCTTGCCTTGCAAGCTGGCACACCGGTTGCAAAGGCAAGTACGGTATGTGGTACGAGCGCTGTGCCTTTTGCGCTGTGCCGTGGGTCCTGCGGTTCGGATCTGAAAAGACAGCGCCTTCATCCGAATGAAACGGGCCTGGTGGAACAACTTGCGGGTTGGATCCCTCGGCCAGAGTAGCACTACCGCCTTCAAGGGTGTGCCTCCCCCCTCCTCGGAAGCGCGGTGGAGATCTACGCCTATCTTGCGAACCTCCCCGAAACAATCGAAACTTTGCGCGCTATTGAGGCCTGGCGACGAGTGGAGCCTGGGGGGCCGGACACTGCTCGCGTCTGAGCTTGGTTGACGGGGTGCATGAGATGACGCATCAAATGGAACCCGTGAAAGACCACCATTGCCTTTGGGACCAACTGCCGGATCACCTTCAGGAGAGGTATCCACATCTCGCAACCCCGCCATGTGCTGCTATTTTCCGGACGTCTCATATGCCCTCAGCGGACGATGGGGTAACCACACCAAGCCCCCCGTGCGGGATTGCTACCTATCGCCCTGAGTGCGCTGAGGTTGTCCCCTGCGCAAATCCGGAAGAACCTGCGCAGTGCCCACGGAACGGGACATTCCCGATGTCGGCCGGGGTCAGCACAGGGTGAATGGTCAGACCCTTCGGGTCACCAGTGAAGCTTGCAACAAAGTGCTTGCTTGGCAACATTGCTGTCATTACGGCTTGAGCTGACGTGATGGGCCTGTTCGTAGCTTTGGGTACTGCGCAACGCTTCAAGAGTTACGAATGTCTCTTACAACCTTTGAGTACTTACCTCAGGCACACCCTGTGCGGAGTGACGAGAAGCCAGAGAAGATAGCCTCGGGGTAGGGTCAGCGAGGATGAAAAGCCATGCTTTTTTCTGTCGTCTTATGCCTCCGGCGCTAGATCAGTCCCCGTCAACGGCCGCCATAGAAAACAGCCCAACGGGAATAGACATCCCGGTGTTCAAGCACGAAGATGCCATTAGTCTTCGCTGAAACATTGGGACAACATTGTAGGGGCTTACGACGATTGCTGCAACGGGGGGACTGATACTCGCGGCGATTAACATGATGGAGGAACAGGGTTGTTTGCGGTATTACTTGCGGTATTGGGTTAAGCATCCAAAGCTTGAAGGAGGAGACGGAGCCATGAAGAGACTATGTATCGCCGTCGTTGCCGCGACCTGCCTTGTCCTCGTTCTTTGCGGCGCGGCAAGTACATCACCCTCTGCGGGCCCTCACTGGGCGTGCGGGGGGCCCTACCTGCTTGAAGACACAGCACAAGAGGTCGGGCCGGCAGGAGTAACGCAGGAGTCGCCGCGGCACACACAGAAATCTCTGCCCGCCCCTGAAGGGACCGTTGGGCAAGCAGAGGACTCGGCGTTCGCCAAAGCCCAACTTCCCCCACTTCGCCAGCGGACCCCCTCCAGGAAGTTCACGGCCGGGCCGCTAGGAGTCTCACGCCAAGAATATGAGCCTACTGACGTCAAGGCCCAAGTCGAAAGCCCCTCCGGGTCCACGGGGTGGCAGACTATCATGACGGAAACCTTTGAAGGGCCATTCCCAAGCGCCAAATGGTCCTGCTACGCAGAATCTGGACACACTAACGCCTATTGGGGCACTATAAACTTTCGGGCCCATTGGGGCTCACGGAGTGCATGGTGTGCAGCTGCAGGAACCTCCGCGAGCCCACCAGGAGGGCCCTATCGTCCAAACATGAGAGCTTGGATGATATATGGACCCTTTGACCTAAGCGACGCCACCGATGCAGAACTAAGCTTCTACTACTGGCTGCAAAGCGAGAATGGGTACGACTACTTTTTCTACGGCACGTCCAGCGATGGAGCGCACTTCGATGGCCAGTGGCTCGATGGTTCCTCTGGGGGATGGAGATCGGTTACTCTGGATATCGGGGAACTGAGTGGGTACGGCCATGTTTACGTAGCCTTTGCGTTCGATACTGATCATTCCGTCGAGTTAGAGGGCGCCTATGTGGACGACGTTGTTCTCAGGAAGTATGTCTCTGCTCCCGGCCCCCCCATTCTGACTACTCCCCGCAACGGGGCGACAGGCGTAGGGATAGATACTTGGTTCAAGTGGCGGAAGGCCGCCCGCGCCGCAGAGTATGTGGTACAGGTCGGTCGGAGCTCTACGCTGAACCCTGTGGAGGATGAGTGGGTAACCGAGGACACGACTCTGCTGGTCGTCGATGACCTAAGAGCCTTGACGACCCACTACTGGCGGGTGGGAGCAAGAAACGACCCGTCACTCGCGCCCGTGTGGAGCCCCATTTGGTCCTTCACCACCATGGGAACCCCGCCGGTGAGTATTGTCAAGCCGACCGGGTACGTGCTCGGCTACCTCACCGAAGGTGACGAGTACTACATTGACCGGGCGCACGTACTCGGCAATATCCCTGACCAGCTCAAGAATCTGTTGTGGATTTTGACCGCAAATAACGACAAGGGCCAGACCGCTACCGATTTCCTAAGTTTTACGCTGCAAAGACCAGCGAC
>JACIZP010000088.1 GCA_014359355.1 Calditrichota bacterium
GATCGTGGCCTCAAGGTGTTTGGCGGTGGTCCCGTACAATTCCGAGAGCGGCCGCGACCGGTAGCTGGGGATGGAGCGCTGGATCTCCGTCGCCCACATGCGAATGATGCGGTTCCAATTGCTCCTGAGAAAGGCAACCAGACGAGAACTCATGCCTTCTACTCCATTGCGCTGCTCACCGCGCCCAAGTTGGCAGCACACCCATCTTGATGCCAAAAGCGGGCACTGCCACCACGTACACCACCAATGTAACGAGAATAACCCCCAACAAGTTCAACAGTACTCCCGCGCGCGCCATCTGCGGGATGGACACATGGCCGGAGGCAAACACAATCGCATTGGGTGGGGTCGCCACCGGCAGCATGAACGCACAAGAAGCCGAAATGGCGCTGGGAATCATCAACAGCAGGGGGTGCATGCCCACAGCCACTGCCGTGGCCCCCAACACCGGAGTGAAGATCGACGCCACAGCCGTGTTGGAAGTCACCTCCGTCACGAAGGTCGTCACCAAGCAGACCAGGCTCACGAGCACCAGGGGCGGCAGCGAACGAAGCAGCGACAGTCTGTGCCCCACCCAGGCGGCAAGGCCCGAGCTTTCGAAGGCCCCGGCCAGAGCTATGCCCCCGCCAAACAGAAGCAATACTCCCCAGGGAATGCCACGCGCCGTCTCCCAGTCGAGGAGAAACTCCCGCCGCCGGAAATCCACAGGCACAACAAAGAGGAGGACTGCCGCCACCATGGCCACGGTTGCGTCGTTGACTTTCGCGCCTAGTCCCAACAGGCTTGCCCATCCTGGTATGTGCACCGCGCCCAGCTCCACATCCGAACGCCACACCCAGGCCAGGGCAGTGAGCACAAAAACCAGCCCCACCAGCCACTCTCCGCGCGAAGGCCGGCCCAGGCGCTCTATCTCTTGCCTAACAGCCTGCCGCCCGCCCCCGAGGCCTTGTTTCCCCAAAGGGAGCACTACGCGTGTGAGCAGCAGCCAGCTCAAGGGCAGAAACAGCGCCACAAAAGGCAGGCCCACCTTCAACCAATCGAGAAAGCCAATGGTGGGAGCCTTCGGGAAGAGGCGCGTCAGTTGGGCAACGAGGATGATGTTGGGCGGTGTGCCGATCAGTGTGCCGATGCCGCCGATGCTGGCTGCATAGGCCACTCCCAGCATCAATGCGGTCTTTAAGCGGGCTCGCGCTCGAGCGTCCTCTGGAGCCGAGCCCTCATCCAGGTGCAGCACTAACGCCAGGGCGATGGGGTACATCATGAGGGTGGTCGCGGTGTTGGAGATCCACATGGAGAGGGCTGCCGTAGCAACCATGAAGCCAAGCACAAGGGTGCGGGGATTGGAGCCAATCAGACGAATCACATGTAGCGCCAGGCGTCGGTGCAGACCCCACCGCTGCATCGTCACCGCTAAGAAGAATCCCCCCATGAAGAGGAAGATGTTGCTGTCGCCGTAGGAGGCCGCCACCTCACGCACTGGCTGCACCCCGAGCACCGGCAGCAGGGCGAGAGGCAACAGAGCGGTGGCCGGAACGGGTATCGCTTCCGTAATCCACCACCAGGCCATGAGCGCCGCCAGCGCCAAGACCCGGTGTCCTGCGGCGGAAAGATCAGCACCTGCCGGCACGCCCCACAACACCCCAAGAAACAGCACGGGGCCGGCCACCAGCGCTCCCCACCTCAAGGTGGAGCGTTCGCCCTGAGAGCTCTTGCTATCTTCTGCACATTCAGGCACGCGACCCATACAAGAGTCTTCGCCAGAATCGTTCCACCCTGCTCACATCATCTTGGCGTTACCCTCGCACTCCGGAGGCTGTGGATGGCCTGGTTGATCAGCAGCCCTGCTAAGCAGAAGAGCACAATCCCGACCGCCACCAGGAGGTAGTTGCCCCGCAAAAAGTTCTTGTACACCAAGGAGGCCAGCGCCGTCAGCGTCACCAGGAACATGAAGACCATGGGGTAGCGCACAAAACTGTTGCGCCTGCCCTCTTTCGCCAACCAGACGGAGACGGCCAGGAGGGCCAGCGCGGCGAGCAACTGGTTGGCCGAACCGAACACCGGCCAGATGGCGTCAGAGCCTCCGCTTGTCAAGAACACCCACGCGGCTATGACGGTCACGGCGGTACCCAAGTAACGGTTCGACAGCCATGGTGAGGCGGGCCCCTGTTTGCGACTTTCGAAGAGCTCCTGGAAGGCAAAACGGGCAAGCCTGGTGCTCGTATCAAGCGAGGTCAAGACGAATGCAGAGACCCCCAGCGCCGCGAAGGTGGTTGCTGCTTCAGCCTTCAGCCCAAGCAGAGGGATGCGCGCCATGAAATTACCTACACCCTCGGCAAATATCTGCACAAAGCTCTTGGCGGCGTACAGCT
>JACIZP010000089.1 GCA_014359355.1 Calditrichota bacterium
CCAGGAGCTCCATCATGCTCATGGGGCGCAGTGCGTCGATCTGGCTGTCGCTCATGCGGATCGGCACCTTCGGCTCCTGATCCCGCAATTGCCGGATGTACCAGTCCGTGTTGAGCAGGCTGAGGTTGACCACCCGCACATCCTTCCTCACGCCGCACACTTCCTGCAAGAACCAGAGCGGGAAGGTGTCATTGTCGCCATTGGTAAACACGATCGCGTCTTTGTCGCACGTCTGGAGCAGGTTGTACGAATAGTCGCTCGGCACGTAGTCGCCAGTGCGGTCATGCGAGTGAAAATTGAAAGCAAAAAGGTTAATCGGCGCTGCAACCACGAGGACCAGGGCTGCACCCGCAATCGCCAGCTCCCTGATCTTGCCGCGCTGTTTGAACGCCTCTCCGATCCATTCCAAGATGGCCGACACGCCCACGCCCACCCAAATGGCAAAGGCAAAGAACGAGCCCACGTAGACATAGTCCCGTTCCCGGGGCTGCGGGTCTTCCTGATTCAGGTAGACAACGATCGCCACGCCGGTCATCACAAAGAGCGCCAACACCGGCAACGCTCGTTTCCAGTCCCTGAAGAAATGGTGCACCATCCCGAACAGCCCTATCAGGAAAGGCAAGGCGTAAAGTCCGCGCAGAGATATGGTTTCCACGATGTAGCCATCGCTGCCGATGGTATTGCCCTTGCCGATGAACTGCCAGCCGAAGTAGCGCCAGTACATCTTCTTCAGCTGATAGTTCAGAAAGAAATCGACCTGCTTACCAAACTGATAGAACTTGTAGTTTTCCCCGGGATATCTCTGCCTGAACTCCCACTCGAACGGGATATTCGGAAACCGGCGGGGCAAAATCCCCCAGGTGCCGTACTGCTCGCGGTTGAGGTAGCGCACCATGCCCGCAGCCGTCTCAGGGTCGTTCTCATCAATCGCCGGGTCGAGGTTGGAACGGATGTAGAGGGCAGTGTAGGTGGAGTACCCCAACACGATGAGGAAGAGCGACATCACCGAGAGCGCAACCCAGCGTCGGCGCTCGCTCACCGCCACCCCGGCGGCAATGAGCAGGGCCAGCATGAGAAGCAAAACCACCTCGATGAATGTCTTTTCCGCAAGGTAAGGGATGCCCTTGATGACTCCAGGGTAGATTGCCACAAAGATCGTTGTCCCCACTCCCAAGGTGAGGGCTAACTGCGCATATCTCTTGCCGGCTTCGCTCAGCTTGCCTCGCGAGTAGAAATAGTGCCCCACCAGGTAGATGGCAAGTCCGATGTACACGAACCTGAAGACCATGCCAATGAACGCGCACGCCCCAAGAATGGCGGCAGCTATGACCAAGTGTATGACAAACTCTTTG
Source organism: Calditrichota bacterium (assembly GCA_014359355.1). Lineage (NCBI taxonomy): Bacteria > Pseudomonadati > Calditrichota > Calditrichota bacterium. The sequence goes on from JACIZP010000089.1 coordinate 1,353, forward strand.
AACGAGGCTGGTTTGCAGGTTCGGAAATAGAAAATCAAGAAAACAAAGGGCAGAGCCAAGATGTTGAGCAGGTGTACCCCGATGGCCAAGCCCACACAGTAGGCAATCATCAACAAGTAACGGTCACTGCGGGGATCGTCGGCTTTCTCCATCCACTTCATAATCAGCCACACGACCGCGGCGGTGAAAAACATGCTCAGCGCGTAGACTTCGGCCTCCACCGCATTGAACCAAAAAGAGTCCGTGAAGGCAAAGGCAAGGG
>JACIZP010000090.1 GCA_014359355.1 Calditrichota bacterium
GATCGCAAGCACGGCGCCGTCGGCTACCCGGAAAGCTTTATGACCGCCCTCATCGACGCGTACGAAGGCGCCGCCCTGAACGACCCTGAGCTGGAAGCAAAGCGAGAAAGGGTCCGCCAGGAGCTGCAGACCCTGCTCCGTCACGAGTCTGCCGAGGTGGAGGGCGTGTACATGGAGCAACTCAGCGAGCGGCTCCAGGATACCTGAGCCCCCACTCAGGCCGCTATCTCCTCCTCGGTGGTGCGCTTCAGCTCGCGCGCCTGGCTGTAGAACTCCTCGAGGGTCATCCGTTTCAAGAAGACAAAGCCGCGCGTGCCGCGAATGAGCGGACTGGGATGATCGTTGAAGAAGCGGCGGCCAAGACAGGTCTTGAGCATCTGGTACTGCTCAACCTGGATCTGCTGCGCCAAGCCCGAAAAGGGGCCAGCGTACTCGTGGCTGGGGAACGAGGCTGCCTTTTGCGACACGAAGGCGTTGCCGAAGGCGCTTTGCAGCAAGGCGAACATGTTCAAGGAGACCGGCACGTAGATGTTCGCCTCCGCAGGATGGAAACGGTACCAGACGTTGCGGTAGCCAATCACCTCAATGTCGGTGCGGCCGGTCTGCGCCTGGTAGCGGCGCAAGGCCTCTGCCACGGCCTGCAGGACTTTGTAGTGCGTATCGGGGCCGCTGGCCTCCGGGTCAAGTGCCACGGTCACTACGTGCGGCTTGACGCGATGCAGAAGACGCAGGATGGGCGGCACGTCGCGCTCCAAGGTCGGCTCTTCGGTAAAGATCTCCCCCTTGTAGAAGCCCAGGCGCAAGTGCACTACCGAGCTGGCGTCGAACCCCAAGTAGCCCCACAGGCAGTCCGCCTCCCACTCACGAATCATCCCTTTGAGCTGCTGGATGTAGGGCAGGTCACGCTTGCCGGCGTACTGCGTGCGGAAGTAGTTGGCCAGCTCATCCAGGCGGTGCTCGAGGTTCTCGGGGTCCTCTTCTTCGAACACCTCAACCATATTGCGCAGGAAGCGGCGCGCCTCGCCTTCCTGTTTCATCACCGGACGGTCGGCGGCCACCCCGTCCAAGTACTGCCACACGTCGCGGTTGCGCGCCTGGATGTCCGATGGCCGAAAGTAGCCGTAGTTGACCAAGGCGCGGAAGTCAGGTTTGCGCAGGAACGCGCGAAGGTTTTCCACCATGCTCAGGGCATAGGAGTTGGTGACGGCGTTGAAGCCGGAGGTCATGTAGGTGAACGTGTGCGAATTGGAGGCGTCTCTAATCGCGCGCACCACGAAGGGGAAGTAGCCGAGCATGATGTCGTCGTGGTGCGGCGCGGTGTGCAGAAAGACGGTGTTGCTGCGCGGGGTTAGGCCTCTTTCCAATTTGGCGAGCAGTTCTTGCTGGACGCGCTCGGTCACCGACTCGGCGGTGCTTCCCAAACGGCTGAGCAGGGCGGCACCGAAGCGGTCCGCGGCAAAGTCCGCCTGCGTCAGGTCCAGCACGCGCTTGCGGCGGGCCAGCGCCAGGTCGATGACCACGCGCGCCACCCTCTCCGGCGATACCTCCGGCGCTTTGATGAAGGCCTGGTAGGTGCGCTCCGGCAGCAAGGAGGCCGCCCCCTGTGTGACGATGAAACGCGCGTTGGGCAGTTTGTGCAGAACAGTGGCGGGAAAGTCCACGTGCGGCTCCTGGCAGACGGCATCGCGCACTACGCGGGCCTTGGCTTCACCCGCCGCCATAATGATGGCAGTGCATGCAGGGTTGTAGGTGATGGTGGCCAAGCCAATAGTCAGGGCCAAGCGCTTGCGCGCCACCTCGATGCCGCCCAAGTCGGTGGCCGCGGCTGCTTGCGTCTCGTAGTTGGTGGGCGTCAGGCGTGTGGTGCTGTGGTGGTCCGAGCCGCGCACGTTGAACGCGATGTGGCCGTCCGGACCGATGCCGCCTAAGAAGAAGCCGATGCCGCCCAGCGCCCGGATGCGGTCCTCGTACTCGCCGCACCACTGGTCGACGGCAACGAGCACCCGCTGCTGCAGACGCTCCAAGTGGGTCTTCGGGTGGCGATAACGCAGCGACAGGTCCACTTCGCCGTCTGGCCACACGTCGTCGAGGTCGACGCCCTCAGGGAGGCCGATGGCGGCGCAGTTGATGAGCAAGGCCTTCTGCGGGTCGAAGCCGAACTGGCCCATGTAGAACCGATTGACGTAGTAGAAGAAGCTGTTGTGCTGCGTCGGATTGATGGGA
>JACIZP010000091.1 GCA_014359355.1 Calditrichota bacterium
CACGTACTACTATCGTTGCTCGGACTTTCATCTGCTGCGTGCCCTGTTGCTCGCCAATTGGAAAGCCATCTGCACTGCCTCCGCCGCGTTTTCAGCCTGGTGGATGCTTGGATCTATTGCCCACGACTTCAACCCAACGACGGGTACCCCAAGCTTCAGGCAGAAGGCAATTTCCGAGAGCGTCCCGTAGCCGCCGTCCACGGCGATGGCTGCATCTGCGGACTTGACGATGACCACATTGCGTGCTTCACCGAGCCCGGTGGCAATGGGGATCTGCACGTAAGGGTTTGCCTCGCTGGCGTCATCCCCCGGCAGGATGCCCACGGTGAGGCCGCCATGCTCTCGGGCCCCTTGACAGGCCGCTTCCATGACTCCCGTGCGCCCGCCACAAATGAGAACGCCCCCTTGCTCTGCGATGAGACGCCCGACCTCATAAGCGAGCTGGCTGATCTCCATGCTGCAGGCGGCACCACCCAAGACGGCAATGACTGGTCTGCGTACGACTGAGGAACTCATGGATAGATTCGGTACATGGTCCGCGGGAAAGGGATGGTCTCGCGAATGTGGGACAAACCGCACACCCAGGCCACCGTCCGCTCGATGCCGATCCCGAATCCGGAGTGGGGGACGCTGCCGTAGCGCCGCAGGTCGAGGTACCACTCATACGGCTCCATGGGCAGGTTGTGCGCGCGAATCTTCCGTTCCAGCGTCGCCAAGTCGTCCTCTCGCTGTCCGCCGCCGATGATCTCACCATAGCCTTCCGGCGCCAACACGTCCACGCACAATACCCGCCCTGGGTGCTCTGGGTCGTCCTTCATGTAGAAGGCTTTCACCGCCGCAGGGTAGCGATGTACCATAACTGGCCGGTCGAATTGCTGGGAGAGCACCGTTTCGTCCGTGCCGCCCAGGTCGTCCCCGCGCTTGAAGCCGGTGCCTGCCTGTTCCAGGCGGTCGGCAGCCTCGTCGTAGCTGATGCGCGGGAACGGGGGGCGCACGCGCTCCAGCGGAGCCACATCGCGTTCGATCACCGAGAGCTCCGCGCGACGGTTGTTGAGCACGGCTTGCACGATGTGCACAATCAGTCCCTCAGCTAATGCCATGATGTCGTCGAGGTCGGCGTAGGCCACTTCCGGCTCCAGCATCCAAAACTCAGTGAGGTGGCGGCGCGTCTTGGATTTTTCTGCGCGAAAGGTGGGGCCGAAGCAGTAGACTTTGCCAAATGCCATCGCCCCTGCTTCCACATAGAGCTGGCCACTCTGCGTGAGGTAGGCCTTGCCACCAAAGTAGTCGGTCTCAAAAAGGGTAGTGGTTCCTTCCACCGAGGCTGGCGTGAAAATCGGCGCGTCCAGGAGCACAAAACCCTGATCATCGAAGAACTGGCGCGCCGCCCTGATTATTTCGTGGCGAATGCGGAGAATAGCATGCTGCTTCCGCGAGCGCAGCCAAAGGTGACGGCGGTCCATGAGAAAGGTGGTACCATGCTCCTTCGGCGTGATGGGGTATTCCTGGGCGATGTGGACGATGGTCATGTCCTGCGCCAGGAGCTCGTAGCCACCTGGGGCGCGTCGGTCTTCTCGAACTATGCCGGTGACTTTGAGGGAGCTCTCCTGAGTGAGCTTCTCGGTGGCAGCAAAGACCTGCTCCGAGACGTCCGCCAGCGAGAAGACGCTTTGGATGATTCCGGTGCCGTCGCGGACGAGAAGAAAGCGCAACTTGCCACTGGAACGCATGTTGTAAAGCCACCCCCACACTTCCACGGTCTGCCCCACGTGTTTGGCGATGTCCGCAATGTACACTCGTTGCGCCATGCGATGTCTCTTCCTCCAGTTTCCAGTCCGTCGGTTCTACTTCACCATGAGTACCGGGATGGGGCTCTTGCGCATAATCTGCACGGTGGTGCTGCCGAGAATAGCTTCGCGGATGCGCGAGTGGCCGTAGGCGCCCATCACGATGAGGTCATACTTGCCCTTGGCGGCCAGGTCGATCACTGCTGCATCAGGGCGCCCGGAGAGCCAGGCAGAGTCAACTTCCGCCCGATATGCCTGCAGGTAGTGCACCCCCTCTGCGCAGATGCGCGTGGACAGTTCCCGGTCGTCCGACACGTGCACGACGGTGATCTTGGCGTTGAGGTGCTCGGCGAAAAAGCCCGCCAGTTGCAATGCTCGGTTTGCGTGTTCGCTTCCGTCGTAGGCAGCCAGCATCTTCTGCACGTTCCGGAAGCGCTGCTGCACAATCATGATCGGCTTGCTGACGTGGCGGGTCACTGCCTCCAGAGTGGCTCCCAGCATGGTGGTCGCCCAGCGGGCATATTCGCCCCGGTTGCCCATGATGATGAGGTCCACCAAGTTGGCTCGTTCGCAAATGATTTCCACCGGCGAGCCCCCGAGTGTTTCCGCCTCGTAGGAAATACCCTCGCTCTCTAAGGCGCGTGCGCACTTGTCCAGCACCGCTTGCGCCTTCCGCTCCAGAAGCTTCCGCGACTCCTCCTGGTAGCCGGGGGCAGGCAGCACCGGCACAAAGCCATCGGCACCCACCGAGAGCACCCACTCGAAGATACGCACGTCAACCACCGAGAGGAGACGCACGCGCGCCCCAAATCGTCGCGCAAGATCGATGCCGTGTTTCAGGACCGAGTTGGTGTACTCGGAGCCGTCCACAGGGAGAAGTATCCGCTTGACCATCGTCGAACCCTCTGCTTTGTGAAACTTATCCCCATGCCTCCATTTTCGCATCCCTGGTCATCAGGTCCTCCAGCGCCGTCCGCGGGTCCTTGCCCTCGAAGAGGATGCGGTAGACCTCCCTGGTGATGGGCATCTCCACATTGTGCAGGAGGCTCAGTTCATAGGCCGAACGTGTAGTCCTGACCCCTTCCGCAACCATCACCATCTCGCTGAGAACCTGTTGCAGTGTCCGTCCCTTGCCGATCTGCTCGCCCAAGTAGCGATTGCGGCTATGCTTGCTCATGCAGGTGACGATGAGGTCGCCCATGCCGGTGAGGCCGGCGAAGGTGAGCGGATTGGCCCCCATCTTCACGCCCAAGCGCACAATCTCCACCAGGCCACGGGGTTGCAATGCTGCCTTCGTGTTGTCGCCGAAACCGGCCCCGTCGCAAATGCCGGCGGCAATGGCGATGACGTTCTTCAGCGCCCCGCCCAGCTCAACGCCGATGACGTCGCTGCTCGTGTAGACGCGGAAGGCCTTGTTCATGAACGCCCGCTGCGCGAAGCGGGCGCTCTCCTCGGACGGGCAAGCGCAGACAACTGCTGTAGAGATGCCTCTGCTCACCTCTTCGGCATGACTCGGGCCGGACAGAGCGACGAGGCGCCGCGGCTCCAGCTCCGGTATTTCTGCCAGCAGCACCTCCGTCATGCGCATCAAAGAGTCGTTTTCGATACCCTTGGTGGCGCTCACCACCAGTGCTTTGCGCATGCCCGGCAGAGGCCGGAGAAGGCGGGCTACCTCACGCATCGTGTGCGAAGGAACGGCAACGACCACCAGCTCTGCTTCTGTCGCTGCCTTCTCCAGGTCGGCAGTAATGAGAATCTGCTCTGGGATCAGAACCCCTGGCAGCAAATGCCGATTCTCGCGCGTCCTTGCCAACTCCTCTGCTACCTCTGGACGGAACTCCCACAGGCGCACTTCGTGTCCATTGCCGTGCAGGAGGATGGCCAGGGCTGTACCCCACCCTCCGGCGCCGATCACTGCCACCTTCAGGCCTTGTGAGGTGGAGGAGTGCACGGCTTCCTACGCGACCTCCCCAATGTGAAAACTCGTCAATCCCAGCCCAGTTGCTGCGTCAACGCAGGCCTGGGCTGCCTGCGGCGCCACAATGAGCACCTCGCCGATGCCAAGATTGAACACCCGCCGCATCTCCTCATCGGCCACGTTGCCAAGGCGTTGGATCAGCTGGAAGATCGGCGGCACCTGCCACGCCTGCCAGTCGATGCGCAAAGAGCGAGCCGGCGGCAAGAGGCGCCGCGTGTTGCCGACAATTCCCCCGCCGGTGATATGGGCGATGCCACGCAGACCTTGTACGGTGCGTACCCGCTGCACGAGGGGCTGATAGGAACGATGCACACGCAGCAATTCTTCGCCCAGAGTTGTGCCCAGTTCGTCGACATAGTCGGTCAACTTCATCCTGGCCACGTCCAAGAGCACTTTGCGCGCCAGCGAGTAGCCATTGGTGTGCAGGCCATTTGAAGCTACGCCGATGAGCAGGTCACCGACCTGAATTCCTCTCCCATCGATAATTGCCTCTCTCTCGACGACTCCCACGATCGCCCCGGCAAGATCGAAATCGTCGGGTTGGTAGAATCCTGGCATTTCCGCCGTCTCACCGCCGATGAGGGCGCAGCTGGCCTGGCGACAGGCACGCGCCATGCCGGCCACCACCTGCTCCACCACTTCGGGTTGTAGCTTCCCAGTGGCCAGATAGTCCAAAAAGAACAGCGGATCCGCGCCACTGGTCATGACGTCGTTGACGCAGTGATTGACGAGGTCCTCACCAACCGTATCATAGACGCCAAGCGCGCAGGCGATCTTTAGCTTTGTCCCCACCCCATCGATGCTGGACACCAGTACGGGTCTGCGAAAACGCGTTGTATCGAGCTCATAGAAGGCGCCGAACAGCCCGATTTCTCTCAGCACCGCGGGTGAAAAGGTCGATTTGGCGAGCGCCTTGATGCGCTCCACGCTCTCATCGCCGGTGGCGATGCTCACGCCGGCTGCTTCGTAGGTGAGTCCCGAATGCTCGTTCACCTCTTTTCCTCAGTTTTGCAGACGTCCAGGTACCAGGCGCGCACTCTGCTCAGAAAGTCGAGCACCAGCGGCTGTCGGTAGTCGGGATAGGTCCACTCCAGCGGCTGAAACCGTCCCTGCCGGTAGCGCAGGTGGAGGTCGCCATATATGCCGTGACCCAGGTAGATGCGGTGATCATAGTTCTTGGTCGTCGCCAGCACCACCTTGGCCCCGTCCAGATAGCCAGGATCGAGATTGAGGTTGCGTCGCCCTGCCGTGGAGGTCCTCTGTTCGAGCACGTTGGTCTGCAGTTTTATCTCAGCCAAGCGGTCCGGTTCAACCAGCGTTGAGAAGCTCACGAAAAACTTAAGAAGCTCCTGCCCCATCTCCTCGGCATAATAATCGGAGAAAGAGAAGGGGTAGTGTTCGGATTCCAATGCAATTTCCCCGAACTCGTTCTGCAGTAGCCGCTGCGCCTGCTTCATCATCTCCTGGGAATTGTACGTCACGGCGCAGAACAGACAGACGGGTCGGGGTGATCTTGGAGCTCCCATGGACATACTA
>JACIZP010000092.1 GCA_014359355.1 Calditrichota bacterium
CCTTCACACCGACGGTCAAGAGGGGTGACTTGGTGCGGGCAGGGGTGCCCCTCGGCCACGTGCCGGAAGGGATCTTTCGCCACTACATCATGGTTCCGTTCGACTTCCGGGGAGACTATACGGTCGAGGAGATTGCCGACGCAGGCGACTATGCGGTCACCGAGACGATTGCCACCTTGCGCGCCCCGACCGGGAAGATGATCCCTCTGACTATGTCGTTCCACTGGCCGGTGAAAATCCCCATCCGGGCCTATCGCGAGCGTCTGGTCCCCAAGGAGACCTTCATCACGCGGGCGCGGATCATCGACAGCTTCTTTCCGGTGGCCAAGGGGGGCACCTTCTGTGTGCCCGGCCCCTTCGGCGCAGGGAAGACCGTCTTGCAGCAGCTCATCAGCCGCTACGCGGATGCAGATATCGTCATCGTTGCTGCCTGCGGCGAGCGCGCCGGCGAGGTAGTGGAGACGTTGCGGGAGTTCCCACACATCGAGGACCCGCGTACCGGGCGGTCGCTCATGGAACGGACGATTATCATCGTCAACACCAGCGCCATGCCGGTGGCCGCACGAGAGGCATCCGTGTACACCGCCGCCACGCTCGGCGAATACTATCGCCAGATGGGGCTGAACGTTCTGCTCCTGGCGGATTCCACCTCCAGGTGGGCACAGGCCATGCGTGAAATCTCCGGACGCTTGGAGGAGATCCCGGGCGAGGAGGCCTTTCCCGCGTATCTGGAGTCGCGCATCGCCGAGTTCTATGAGCGAGCGGGCCTGGTGGTGTTGCCCAATGGTGAGATGGGCAGCCTGACCATCGGTGGCACGGTGAGCCCGGCAGGGGGTAACTTCGAGGAGCCTGTCACGCAGGCCACGCTGAAGGTGGTGGGCGCATTCTTGGGACTGAGCCGCGACCGTGCCAACGCCCGACGCTTTCCCTCCATTGACCCACTGGACAGTTGGAGCAAGTACGATAGCTTCATCCCCGCTGATCAGCTGCGCGATGGCAAGCAGATTCTGGCCACTGGAAATGAAGTGCGCCAGATGATGATGGTCGTCGGCGAGGAGGCTACCTCCATGGGCGACTTTGTCATCTACCTCAAGTCGGAATTTCTGGACGCCGTCTACCTGCAGCAGAACGGTTTCGACCCCATTGATGCCGCAACCTCCAAGGAGCGGCAGCAATATGTCTTTGCCAAGGTCCACAAGGTGCTGACGGCGGATCTTGCCTTCAGCACAAAGGATGAGGCGCGGGAGTACTTTTATCGGCTGCGCCAGCACTTCATCGACTGGAACTATATGGCCATGGATTCGCCGGAATTCAAGACTCAGGAGCAGGCCATCGATCGACTACTGGAGGAGCGCACCGCCCATGCGAAGAGTCTATAGCAGGATCCTGCAAGTAGTCGGCAACGTCATCACGGTTCGCGCCACCGACGTTGCCTACGAGGAGCTGGCCGAAATCACCACGCAGCGAGGCAAGTCCCTTGCTCAGGTCATCAAGCTGGACGGCGACCTGGTTTCGCTCCAGGTGTTTGCCGGAAGCCGGGGCATCTCGGTCAACGACGAGGTGCGCTTCCTCGGCCACCCCATGCTGGTGACCTTCTCGGAGAACATGTTGGGTCGCGTGTTCGACGGCGCGGGCATGCCGCGCGACAAGGGACCACAGCTGACCGAGCACCTCATTCCCGTGGCGGGGCCGACGGTCAACCCCTACAAGCGCATCATCCCCCGGCGCATGATCCGCACCAACATCCCGATGATCGACGTGTTCAACTCCTTGGTGGTTTCTCAGAAGCTGCCGATCTTCTCGGTGTCCGGGGAGCCTTACAATGAGCTGTTGGCCAGGATTGCCTTGCAGGCCGAGGTGGACATGATTATCCTCGGCGGCATCGGTCTGAAGTACGACCAGTACATGTACTTCAAGACCGTGCTGGAGGAAGGTGGTGCCCTGTACCGGTCCATCTTCTTCATCAACACTGCGGCTGACCCCATCGTGGAAAGCCTCATGGTGCCTGACCTCTGTCTGGCAGTTGCCGAGAAGTTTGCCCTGCAAGGCAAAGACGTCCTGGTGCTCCTCACCGACATGACCAACTTTGCCGACGCGCTGAAGGAGATCTCCATCACCATGGAGCACGTGCCCTCCAACCGCGGCTATCCCGGCGATCTCTACACGCAGCTTGCCCAGCGCTACGAGAAGGCCGTGGACTTTGAGGATGCCGGCTCCATCACCATCCTGGCCGTCACTACCATGCCCGGCAACGACGTCACTCACCCCGTACCTGACAACACCGGCTACATCACCGAGGGCCAGTTCTACCTGCACGGCGGACGCATTGACCCCTTCGGCTCGCTCAGTCGCCTCAAGCAGCTGGTGAACAAGAACACGCGCAAGGACCACCGCGCCATCATGGACGGCATGATCCAGCTCTATGCACAGTACAAGGAGACGGAAGAGAAGCGTGCCATGGGCTTCCGCATGAGCACCTGGGACAATAAGCTGCTCAAGTACGGCAAGCTCTTCGAAAGCAAGATGATGGACCTCTCGGTGAACATCCCCTTGGAGAGGGCCTTGGACTTGGGATGGGAGATTCTGGCGGAGTGCTTCCGGCCTGAGGAGACCGGGTTGCGGACGGAGCTGATCAAGGAGTTTTGGCCGGGTATTGCGGAGCGGAAGGCGGCAGAGGCGGTGCCCGAAGAGGTGGGCGAGGCCGTAGGCGCAGAAGCCGCCAGCGAATAGCAGGGCCGGGCGATGGCAAAGGTCAGGCTGACAAGGATCGAGCTCAAGAGGCAAAAGGACAATCTGCGCCGCTTCCTCCGCTACTTGCCGACCTTGGAGCTCAAGAAGCAGCAACTGTTGCAGGAAATCCGCGCGCTGCAGCGCACCCGCGAGTCCCTGCTGGCGGACATCGAGCGGGTGAACACCGAAGTCAGCCAGTGGGCAGACGTCTTTGCCGAGGAGGTTGGCCTGCCTTCCTTGGTCAAGGTGGCCGAGGTCGTCACTGACACCGGCAACATCGCTGGCATCGACATCCCCTTGTTCGGCGCGGTGCGCTTCGAGGAGGTGCCCTACGACCTCTTCACCACGCCCTTGTGGGTCGACCAGGGGATTGCGGTCTGCAAGGAGCAGATCGAGCGACACATCCGGTTGCACATTGTCGACCGCCAGTTGGCGATTCTGCAAGAAGAGCTGCGGGTGACCATCCAGCGCATCAAGCTGTTTGAAGAGATCAAGATCCCCGAGGCCCAGGAAAACATTCGGGTGATCCAGATATTCCTGGGCGACCAGATGACCGCCGAGGTGGTGCGGGGTAAGATCGCCAAGGCGAAGATCGAAAAGCGGCGCGAAGAATGATCGTCAAGATGAAAAAGCTCACCCTGCTCGTGCGAGCGGTGGATAGGAACGATGCGGTGGCGCGGTTGCGCGAGCTGGGAGTGGTGCACGTGCATCCGGTTGCCGCCCCGCAATCGGAGGACGTGGCGCGCCTCGAGGGAGAACTGGCGGAAGTCGGGCGGGCCCTCAGCATAGTCGGGTCGGAAGCTCCCGAGCAGCCCGCAGAAGCGCCAGAGCCCGCGCAGCTTGTTGCGCACATCCTGGAGCGCGCCCGCCAGCGGGAGCAATTGATCCGTGAGCTCGAGGAGCTGCGCGAGCAACATCGGTGGTTCGAGCGCTGGGGACGGGTGTCGCTCGCCGCGGTCAAGGAGTTGGAGCGCGCCGGGGTGATTCTGCGCTTCTATGTGGGCGAACGCCAGGCGGTGCGGGCCTTCCCGCCGGAGAAGTCGATCCAAGTCATTCGCGAAGAGCAGCGCACGCTCTACTTTGTCTACTTCGCTACTTCGGCCGACGACCGCCTGGACTTCAAAGAAGACCCCATGCCTGCCGTGGAAGTGGACGCCCTGGAAGCGCAAATGGCAGAAGTGGAGAGTGCCATCGCTGCGCTCGAGCAGGAGCTGGCAGGGTTGGCACGCCACCGCCAGGCCCTTGTCCGCCACTCCGAGCAACTGACCAAACGGCTCGAGTTCAGTCGCGTGCTTGCCGGCATGGGTCAGGCCGAAGAAATTGCCTTCCTGCAGGGGTATTGCCCTGCCGATGAAGTGCAGCGCGTGACGGCAGCCGCCGACCGCGAGGGGTGGGCCTACACCGTCGCGGACCCCGACAACCCTGATGAGGTGCCAACGCTCATCCGCAACCCCCGCTGGCTGCGGATTGTCGAACCGGTGTTCAAATTCCTGGGGACCGTACCTGGCTACCAGGAGCACGACATCAGCTTCTGGTTCTTGCTCTTCTTCAGCGTGTTCTTTGCCATTCTCATTGGCGACGCCGGCTACGGTCTCCTCTTCCTTGGGGCGACCTGGCTGGGACGCCGCAAGCTGCGCCGCGCGCCACGAGAGCCGTTCGTGCTCATGTATGTGTTGAGCTTTGCCACCATCATCTGGGGGGCCATGTCGGGCAACTGGTTTGGTGTGGCCCAAATCGGGCAGTTGCCTTTGTTGCGCCGGTTGATTGTTGAGCCGGTGAACGCCTTCGCTTTAGACAATCAGAACTTTATGATGTACCTCTGTTTCGTCATCGGGGCGCTGCACCTGACGGTCGCCCACGCCATGAACGCCTTCCGCCTGATGAACTCGTTGCGGGCGCTGGCACAACTGGGGTGGATCGCCATCGTCTGGGGCCTGTTCTTCACGGCGGGGCGCCTGGTCTTGGGCAAGAGCGGGCCGTCATCGACGGTCATCCTGGCGCTGGTGGGCGGCGGCACGGCACTGGTGCTCTTGTTCGCCAACGCGCAGCGCAAGTTCCTCAAGGGCGTGTTGCAGTCATTGGCCGAAACACCGCTGAGCGTCATCAGCTCATTTTCTGACGTGGTCTCGTACCTGCGGCTGTTTGCAGTGGGCTTTGCCTCGGTCACGGTAGAGTCCAGTTTCAATGAAATGGCCTTGGGCTTAGGCTTCAGCTCGGTGCTGCGCGGACTGATTGCGGCCTTTATTCTTTTCTTTGGTCACGCGTTGAACATCGTGCTCGGCTTCATGGCGGTGATTGTGCACGGCGTGCGCTTGAACATGTTGGAGTTCTCCGGCCACCTGGGTATGCAGTGGTCCGGGCGACCTTACCAGCCCTTTCGGGAGTGACGGGAGTAGAGCTTTCTTTTGAGTCGAAAGGAGGCGGAGTATGGTGCAGGGATTTGGTGACATGAGTATTTCGTTGGCCTTGGCAGCGGTAGGCTCGGCATTAGGTGCGGGGGTGGCAGGGATGTCGGCGGTGGGAGCCTGGAAGCGGGCCTTCGCCCAGAACAAGGCGGCGCCGTTCATCATGGTCGCCTTTGTGGGTGCCCCCCTGTCCCAGACCATTTACGGGATGATCCTGCGCAACGCCATCCGCAGCGCCAATCTGCCGGCCGACACCTACCTGTACCAGATCCTTCTGGGCGCCTTTGCTGGCTTTGCCATGGGCATGTCCGCCTACATGCAGGGTAAGGCAGGGGCAAAGGCCGCCGACGCCCTGGGCGAAACCGGTAAGGGCTTCGGCCAGTACATCATGGTGCTCGGCATCATCGAAACGGTCGCCCTGTTCATCATGGTCTTCACGCTGGCGGCAATTCCTAGGCTGTAAGCACTCCTGCCGGCACAGTCACGCAGGTGTCAGCGCGAGGCTTTCGGGATGGGTGAACAGAGCACGCTTTCCACCGTTCGGCAGCTGACCCTGGCGGTGGCCACCGTGGCGCGCATCAGCGCCCTTGTGTTGGTCTGCGTGGCCAGCCCTTTGGCCTTAGGCCTTTACTTGGATCGACTTTTGGGCACTGAACCCTGGCTGTTGATGGTGGGGATGCTCGTCGGGGTCGTGCTCTGCGTGGTGAGTGTTGCTCGTCTCGTTCGTCGGCAATAGGTCAGCGCTGAGTATCCGCCGCATGAAAAAGCGAACCAAGATCCTGTTGATTCTCTTAGCGGCCGTGGCTTTGCTCGTCGCCGGCAACCTCTACCTGCGTTTCCGCTTGCCGCCGGTGACGATCCGGGCAGAGGCCATACCTGGGCTGCGCCTTGGTCCGGTGCAGGTAACCAATACGCTCCTCACGGCGCTGCTGGTGGATCTCATCCTGGTGGCGCTCGCTTTGGCTGCCACCCGGCGCATGCGCCTGGTCCCCTCCGGCGTGCAGAATTTCGTGGAGTGGGTCATCGAGACCTTGTACCGACTCACCGAATCGGTAGCCGGGCCCAGATGGACGCCGCGCTTCTTTGCCATCGTGGCCACCATCTTCTTGTACGTTTTGGTCTCCAACTGGTTCGGCCTGCTCCCAGGCCTGAGCGCCTTCGGGGTGGTGGAAGAGCATGCGGCGCACACGGCCCCTCGCCACGGACAAGCAGCGGTGGAAGCCGTCGCCGAGCTGAGCGAGGCTCATGCGGCGGAGAGGGTGATCATACCGCTTTTTCGCTCCCCCAGCACCGACTTGAACAACAACTTCGCCTTGGCACTGCTGTCGGTGTTTCTGACGCAGGTGTTCGGCGTGGTGGCCATTGGGCCTCGCTATTTTGCCAAGTTCTTCAACGTGAAGGGGTTGGCGAATGCGCTGCGTCCATCACCCAAGGGACGACGGCTCTCCATCCGCGCGCGATTAGGAGCGATCGCCTTTGGTGCCATTGACTTCATGGTGGGGATCCTGGAGGCCATAAGTGAGGTTGCCAAGGTCATCTCCTTCTCCTTCCGACTCTTTGGCAACATCTTCGCCGGCGAGGTGATGCTCCTGGTGCTGGCTTCGCTGGTACCGCTGGTGCTGACGCTGCCCTTTTTGGGGCTGGAGATCTTTGTGGGACTTATCCAAGCGTTCATCTTCTATGTCCTTACGCTAGCCTTCTTTACGATGGCCACGCTTTCTCACGGCCACGGCGACGACGTGCAGAGGGAAAAGTAACGGAGGGATGACGGACCATGGACGCATCGACGATGAAGCTGTTGGCTGCTGGTCTGGCCATAGGCCTGGGAGCTCTCGGTCCAGGCATCGGCATAGGGGTTCTGACCTATGGTGCGCTGCAATCCATCGGGCGCAATCCTGAGGCCACCTCGCGGATTCAGACGAGCATGTTCATCGGCATCGCCTTTGCCGAGGCAATTGCCATTTACGCCCTGGTGGTGGCATTGATCCTCTTGTTTGTGGTCTGAAAGCGCACGCCTTGACAGGAGGGCCAGTTCTTGGACGCACTGAGACCCCTGGGGATTGATCCTGCGCTCCTCATTGCCTACCTAGTCAACTTTGTCCTGCTGGTGCTGGTGCTTCGCGCGGTGCTGTATCGGCCGGTGCTCAAGATGCTGGCCGAGCGGCGGGAAAAAATCCGCGAGTCGCTGGCCCAGGCCGACAAGGTCAAGGAGGAGGCAGAGGCACAAAGGGTCGCCTTCCAGCGGGAGCTGGAGCAGGCGCGCCAGGCCTCGCAGGAGGCAGCCAACCGCATTGCCCAGGAGACCGAGAAACTGCGCGAGTCGATCCTTGCCGAGGCCCGCCGCGAAGCTGAGGAGATCCGACTGCAGGCACGCCAACAGATCGAGTTAGAGCGACAGCAACTGGTCGCCGATCTCCACCAGCAGGTGGTTGACCTCGCCGTGGAGCTGACGCGCAAGACGCTGCGCAACACGGTGGCCGTCGACGAAAAGACGCAGCGGCGTCTCATCCGGCAGTTCCTTGAGCAGAACGGAGGCCTTGCGTGAGACGCGGGGGCAAGACAAAGGGCAGGGCCGCCGTGCAGGACTATGCAGCCGCGGCATGCGAACACATCAGCGAGGGGTGGGTGGCGCAGCTGCGCGCCGTGTGGAACGCCTTGACCGCCGATGCGGAGCGACTTGCCGAGCTGACCGATCAGAGCAGAGACTTTGCCGCGCGCCGAGGACGCCTGGATGAGCTGCTGCCGGCGAAGCTGAACCCAGAGGCGCGCAACCTGCTCTACGTCATGCTCCGCGACGGCCAGATAGGACTGCTGGGCGAAGTGGTAGAGCGACTGGCGCAGACTTTGGTCGGTGGCGAGCGTCAGGTGGCGCGAGTGGTCACTGCCGTGCCGCCGACGCCCAAAGAGAGAGAATCCCTCCGGGCCATCGTAGCAAGGCGTTTCGGCCAGGGAGTGGAGGTGCAATTTGAGGTGGACCCGGAGATCCTTGGAGGCGTGCTAATAAAGGCAGGTGATAGAGTAATCGACGGCAGCTTGGCAGGGCGGTTGGCCGCCTTGCACCAGCGACTGCGCAGCAGCCGGTAGTTGCACTGAGGGAGATGCATGCCAATTCGTGCCGAAGACATTACTGCCCGCATCCGCCGCGAGATTGAGACCTTTGAGGCACCGGTGACCACCATGAACGTGGGTCACGTGGTAGAGGTCGGTGATGGCATTGCCAGAGTGAGCGGCTTGTCCGACGCCATGGCCTCCGAGCTGGTGGAATTCCCCGGCGGCGTCATGGGCATCGTCCTCAATCTCGAAGTGGACAATGTCGGCGTCATCATCATGGGGGACTATGAGCACATCGAGGAGGGGGACGAGGTGCGCAGCACCGGCCGGATCGCCTCGGTGCCCGTGGGGGACGAGCTCATCGGGCGCGTGGTCAATGCCCTGGGCCAGCCCATCGACGGCAAAGGACCGATTCGCACAGAGCGCTTCCGCCCTGTGGAGCGGATCGCGCCGGGCGTGGTCTACCGCCAGAACGTCGATACCCCGGTGCAGACGGGCATCAAGGCTATCGACTCGATGATCCCCATCGGTCGGGGCCAGCGGGAGCTCATCATCGGCGACCGACAGACCGGCAAGACCGCCTTAGCCATCGACACCATCATCAACCAAAAAGACAAGGACCTCATCTGCGTCTATGTGGCCATAGGCCAGAAGATGGCCCAGGTGGCGCAGGTGGTGGCGACTTTAGAGCGCTACGGCGCCATGGGCCACACCATCGTGGTGGTGGCCGGCGCCTCCGATCCGGCTGCCCTGCAGTATCTGGCCCCTTATGCCGGATGTGCCATGGGCGAGGAGTTCATGGAGCAGGGCCGCGACGCGTTGGTGGTGTACGACGACCTCACCAAGCACGCCTGGGCATACCGGCAGATCTCGCTGCTCCTCCGTCGTCCGCCTGGACGCGAGGCCTATCCAGGTGACGTGTTCTACCTTCACTCGCGGCTCCTGGAGCGGGCGGCGCGTATGCACAAGGACTATGGCGGCGGCTCGCTGACTGCCCTGCCTATCATCGAGACGCAGGCTGGAGACGTGAGCGCCTACATCCCCACCAACGTCATCTCCATCACCGACGGCCAGATCTACCTGGAAAGCGACCTGTTCTACGCAGGCATCAGGCCGGCCGTGAATGCGGGGCTTTCGGTGTCGCGGGTTGGCGGCGACGCGCAGACCAAGGCGATGAAGAAGGTGGCAGGCAAGCTGCGCTTGGAGCTTGCCTCCTACCGCGCGTTAGCGGCCTTTGCCCAGTTCGGCTCGGATCTGGACAAGGCCACGCGCGAGCAACTGGAACGCGGCCAGCGCCTGACCGAGCTGCTGAAGCAGCCGCAGTACGCACCGGTGCCGCTGGATGAGCAGGTGATGGCCATCTACGCGGTGACCAATGGCTTTGCCGACGATGTGCCAGTGGCCAAGGTAAGAGAGTTCGAGGCAGGACTGCTGCAGTTCCTGCGCACTGTCCACCCGGAGATCGGCGCTGCCATCATGAAGGAGAAGGACCTGTCCGAGGCAACGCGCACCGCGCTGGAGCAGGCCATCCGGGAGTACAAGGAGACGGCCCGCTTCTGAGGGAGAGAGACGCCCATGGCGACCGTCCGTGAGCTGCGCAGGCGCATCAAAGGGATCACCAGCATTGCTCAGGTGACGCGGGCCATGCAGATGGTGGCCGCCAGCAAGATGCGTCGTGCCCAGGAGCAGGCGCTTGCCACGCGCGCCTACGCGGCCAAGTCCTGGGAGTTAATCAGCCACTTGGCGGCGCAGCCGGGCCACGAGCAGTTGCACCCTCTGTTGGTGGAACGTCGGCCACCGCGCAAAATGGGGATGGTGCTGATCACCTCCGACAAAGGTCTGTGCGGGTCCTACAACACCAACGTCCTGCGCACGGCACTGCAGTTCATGCAACAGGCGAACCTGCCAGTGAGCATATGCACCATCGGGCGCAAAGGCCGCGATTTCATGGTACGCCACGGGGGGCACGTGGTGGCTGAATTTTCTCTCGGTGCGCGTCACCCCACCGTGCTGGATGTTACCCCCATCGCGCGCACGGTGATCGAGGACTATGAGAAGGGACTGTGCGACCAGGTCTGGTTAGTCTACACCGAGTTCATCAATACGCTGTCGCAAAGAGCGACGGTGCGCCCGCTCTTGCCCATCACGCCGGGGCGGCTACGCGGCTCAGTTCTGGACCGCTTCTTGATGGACCTGCCGCCGCATGTGGCCCTGGAGTACATTTACGAGCCGAATCCCCACGCGATTCTGGACGTGGTGCTGCCGCGTTTTGTGGAACTGCAAGTGTACCAGGCGGTGCTCGAAGCCCAGGCCAGTGAGCACAGTGCGCGCATGGTGGCGATGCGCAACGCCACCGAGAGTGCCAATGAGCTGGTTGAGCATCTGACGCTGCAATACTATCGCGCGCGGCAAGAGGCGATCACCAAGGAAATGGTGGACATCACGGGCGGGGCCGAGGCGCTCAAGGGGTGACGATTGAGCCGGGAAGGAGTTGGAGTGAGCGATAAAATGGCGGGACGGAACACGGGTCACATTGTGCAGGTGTTGGGCGCAGTGGTTGATGTGGCGTTCCCCACCGGGCAACTGCCCGAGATCTACCATGCGCTGGAGGTGGCGCGCGACGGACAGGAACCGCTGGTGCTGGAAGTGCAGCAACACCTCGGCGATGACTGGGTGCGCTGCGTGGCCATGGATACCACCGATGGCCTGCGGCGCGGCATGCGCGTGGTGGATACCGGCGGCCCCATCATGGTGCCGGTGGGCCCCAAGACCTTGGGCCGGATGTTCAACGTGCTCGGCAAGCCCATCGACAATGCCGGCCCCGTGGAGGCAGAGCAGTACTACCCCATCCACCGGCCAGCTCCGTCGTTCGAGGAGCAGGTCACGCAGGCCGAGCTCTTCGAAACGGGATTGAAGGTCATCGACTTGGTGGCGCCGTTCACCAGGGGTGGTAAGACCGGCGTGTTCGGTGGCGCAGGCGTGGGCAAGACGGTGATCATTGCCGAGCTCATGTTCAGCTTGGCCAAGGAGCACGGCGGGTTTTCTGTGTTTGCCGGTGTGGGGGAGCGCACCCGCGAGGGGACGCAGTTCTGGCACGAGATGAAGGAAATGGGCGTGCTGGACAAGACGGTGATGGTCTTCGGGCAGATGAATGAGCCGCCTGGCGTGCGGCTGCGCGTGGCGCTCACCGGCCTGACCATGGCGGAGTACTTCCGCGACCAGGGGCGCGACGTCTTGCTCTTCATCGACAACATCTACCGCTTCGTGATGAGCGGCTCCGAGGTTTCGGCGCTGCTGGGGCGCCTGCCCAGCGCCGTCGGCTACCAGCCCACGTTGGGCACCGAGATGGGCGAGCTGCAGGAGCGCATCACCTCCACCAAACGCGGTTCCATAACCTCCATGCAGGCCGTCTACGTGCCGGCCGATGATTACACCGACCCGGCGCCGGTCACCACCTTCGCGCACCTGGACGCGACCATCTCGTTAGAGCGCTCCATTGCCGAGCAGGGGCTCTATCCGGCGGTAGACCCGCTGGCCTCGACGAGCAGGATTCTGGACCCACGTATCGTGGGTGAGGAGCACTACCGGGTCGCACGCGGAGTGCAGCAGGTGCTGCAGCGGTACAAAGACTTGCAAGACATCATCGCCATCTTGGGCATCGACGAGCTGAGCGAGGAAGACAAGTTGGTGGTCTCCAGGGCGCGCAAGATGCAGCGTTTCTTCTCCCAGCCGATGTTTGTCGCCTCGCAGTTCACCGGCCGGGAGGGGCGCTACGTGCCGGTGCGAGAGACGGTGCGCGGCTTCAAAATGATCTTGGAAGGGCAATTGGACGACCTTCCGGAGCAGGCTTTCTACATGGTGGGTACCATCGACGAAGCCATTGAAGTAGGCAGAAGGATGCGGGCGTAGCTGCGATGCCGTTGCGACTTGACATCGTCACTCAGGAGCGCGTCGCCTACTCCGGCGAGGTGGACATGGTGATCGCACCTGGCATCGATGGCGTGCTGGGGATCCTGCCGCAGCATGCACCGCTCATCACGGCGCTGGTGCCCGGGGAGCTGCGTGTCAAGCGAGGGGCAGAGGAAGAGATCTTCGCCATCGGCGGTGGCTTCATGGAGGTGCTGCCAGACCGCGTCACGGTGCTGGCCGATAGCGCCGAGCGGGCCGAGGAAATCGACATCGAACGCGCCTTGGCGGCACGGCGCCGCGCTGAGGCTCGGCTGCAGGGGCGTACGCAGGAGCAAGTGGATTTTGCGCGTGCCGAAGCCGCATTGCACCGGGCTATCGTCCGCCTCAAGGTGGCAGAGAGCAGTCGGCGCCGCCGCCGCGGGCCAGGTCCTCAGAGCAGCCCCACCACGTTAGATGAGGGCACCTGAGGCAGAGTGCCCTGTGGACCGCAGTGTGCTGGCACGATGGACGACGCCTGGTGGAAGAACGCCACTCGGGGCTTGTCCCCCCTCCCATTGTTGAGCACGTTACCACGAACCCCAGGAGGAGATCCGTGCATAGCCGGGAACCTTTCTCCGCGTGGAGGGGTTGGCCCCGCCGCCTGCCCTTTCATTTTTGGCTGGGCGTGGGACTGGTCGCTGCAGCCTGGCCTCTGAACTGGTCCTTGCCCGGGATGCGCACGCACCTGCTCTTTTTTCCCCTGTGGCTTGGTTACTGCTTAGCGGTGGACGGCCTGGTGGTGCTTTGCAAAGGAAACTCGCCCCTCACACGCGGCAAATGGGCGTACGGCTGGCTCTTTCTCTTTTCATTGGTAGCCTGGTGGCTCTTCGAGCTCATCGATCTGCGCACGCAGAACTGGTCATACCTCGGCCGCGAGCGAATCTCGGACCTTGGCTATGCCATCCTCGCCTCGCTCAGCTTTTCCACTGTGATGCCGGCGGTGTTCACCAGTGCCGAGCTGGTGGGCTGTGCCTTCCCCGCCCGCAAGAATGCGCCGGCGAAACGGCGTAGCGGCAAGGGGGTGCTCGCTGTGGCCATTGCGGGCGGCTGCCTCATGCTCGCATTGCTGCTGGCCTGGCCAGGCTATTTTTTCGCCTTTGTGTGGCTCTCGCTGTTTTTCATTTTCGACCCGCTCAACGCGTGGGCTGGCCGGCCCTCGCTGGTGGCGAGCGTCGCGGCGGGAAACTGGCGGCCAGTGTGGGCCTTGTGGGGCGGTGTGATGCTGTGCGCCTTTTTCTGGGAGATGTGGAACTACTACTCGTACCCCAAGTGGGTGTACCGGGTGCCTTTCGTCGGCCACACCCGCCTCTTTGAGATGCCCCTGCCGGGGTATCTCGGCTACCTGCCTTTCGCCTTAGAGCTGTACGCCCTCTTTCATTTCCTGGCCGCTATTAGCAGACTTCGCAGCGCCACAAAGCTGCTGGAGCTATGAAGAACGGTGCCTGACGCATGCAGAACGAGACGAGCCCCCCAGCCATTCCCAACCTCGACTACCAGTGCTACCTGGACGCGCTTCGCGAGCTCAATGCCCACCAGGAAGACTGGCTTAAGGTTGGCTATGCGCCCAAGGGTTTCTATCTCAAGGATCACTGCCTGATCAAGGCGGGAGGCTTGTATCACCTCTTCCACATCGCTGGCACGCCGGATGTGAGCTGCTGCCACCCTGGAAATGAACTGTGGATTGGCCACGCCACCACGGCTAACTTTCTGCAGTGGCAGACCCACGAGCCCTGTCTGTACGTGCGGCCAGGCTGTTGGGATGGCGGCCACGTCATCGCCCCATTTGTGGTGCCTCACGAAGGGCGCTACTGGATGTTGTACGCCGGCTGCACTGTGGACAACACCCAGCGCATCGGCCTCGCGGTCTCTGATGATTTGTTCTCATGGGAGCGCGTGGGCGACTCGCCGATCATCCGCCCCGAGGAGTACGGTTGGGCCTTCTGTCCCACGCGCGGCGGTGCATCCTGCCGTGACCCCCACGTGCTGCGCGTAGACGACCAGTTCCTGCTCTATTACACGGCCATCACCAAAGAGGGGCGAGCCTGCGTTGCCCTTGCCACCTCGCGCAACCTGGTCGATTGGCAGGATTGTGGGCCGTGCTACACCGCGGAGGACTTGACCCCCTGCGAGTCCAGCAACGTGCAGGAAATGGGTGGTCGCTACTACCTCTTTTTTGGTGGTCACGTGGAGCATTGGGCGTACGTGGTTTCTGACAGCCCGTGGTTCTGGCCCGCGCAACAGCCGCGCCCGGTGGCCAGCGGCATTACCGGCATGGAGGTGGTCTGCAAGCGCGATCCGCTCTGGCTGGTCACGTTTTTTCGGCTGGGCAAGGGGCATTGCTCGGGTGGCTTTCGTCTCTTTCTGGGCATCTTGGACTGGGCGGCGGCGCTACCTTGGATCGACCAGGTGGTGAGCGCCGCGCAGTTGCAGTCTTTCGTTCTGTAAGAGTGCATGAAGTTGGCGGCATTTCCGCATTGGGCATCCCTTCCATGGAGGTGGCATGATTGACTTCAAAGAACATCTGTACGACGACGATCCTTCCCAGGGGCATCCAGATGTGCGTACTAGGCTGCGCGAAGGCTACTATTTTTTTCTTGGCAATGGGCGGCTACAGGCCGCCGTACAAGTTTCCCCGGCTGGTGAAGGCACGCCGTTAGGCCTTTTGATCATGGACCCGGAACGCCTGGGCAAGAAGCGTGAGGCGCTCAGCTT
Organism: Calditrichota bacterium; assembly: GCA_014359355.1. Lineage (NCBI taxonomy): Bacteria > Pseudomonadati > Calditrichota > Calditrichota bacterium. Next base: position 14,847 of record JACIZP010000092.1, read on the forward strand.
CGACAGCCAGACCGGGCTCGAGGCGACCATGCTCAGGGTGGAAGTGGGCGGGCGCATGTACACCCCCTCCGGCGCGGGCCTGCAGGTGCGGTGGAGTACACGCGACGGCGCGCCGACAGTTGAGGCAACCTGGCAGGCCGGGAGTGCCCAGGTGAGCGAATTCTTTTCGTGTCCGCTGCCCCAACAGCCTCTGCTGCTACGGGAGGTGGTCATCCATCTCCCTGGAGACGGCGAGGGCGTGACCTTATACACGGGGCTGCGCGATCAGCGGGTGCGTAAGGAGCTCGTTCCGGCAGCAGACGGAACCGTAACCGACCCGTTGAGCTATCGTCTTGAAAACGGCCAGGTGAGCCTGGGCTCAGAATTCCCTGTAGACGTGCGTTCTCAGAGGTTGGCAGGCGGCCCATCAACCGGCGCCAGCCTCCATTTCGGGCACGAGCTTTTGGACCACTTCTTCGCCGCCGCCTGCGTGCAACTGCCGGCGGCCCTTTCTTCTTCTGGACGCATGGACGGCAGCATCTGGCAGTATAATCGCGAATGGGTGCGTGACCAGTCCATCGTAACCCACGGACTACTTCTGGCAGGAGACCACGACCGGGCGCGCACCATGCTCGAGCGCCTCTTTGCGGAGTTTGTGACGGCGGAGGGCGACACCGTGGATTCCAGTGTGCGCCGCGGGCCAGATGAGGTGGAGCTCGACCAGGGCGGGGTGTTGCTTGCGGCGCTGGCTTCCTATTGGCATTGGACCGGCGACCTCAGCCTGGCCAGCCGCCTGTGGCCGCGTGTGGTGGCGGTGGCGGAATTCCCCCTGCGACCCGTGTTTCGCCACCCGCAATCAGGCCTGTTGGCGAACTGCAGGGAGTTCTGGGAGCGCCACCGGCTCTACGGGATCCAGCCAGGCATGGAGCTTGCGCACCAGCTCTACGTGGCCGTCGGCTTGCGTGCTGCGGCCGAGCTGGCGGAGGCACTGGGCCACATGGCGCACGCACAGAAGTGGCGGAAGGAAGCCGAGGCATTGTGGGAGGCGGCGCTGCATCATCCTACGCACAGCTTGGTGGACAACGGGCGGTTCATCAAGAGGCGGGGACTGGACGGCCGCGTCCAGGAGGACATCACCCCCACGGCCGAGGCTGAGCTCCATCCCAGCGTGCCCCTGGCCGGGCCCGGGCTCCATTTCCTCAACCCGGACACCTCATGCGTGCTCCCGATTGCGCTCGGCCTGGTGGACCCCGCCTCGACGGTGGCGCAGGGCACGCTGGCCAGCATGGAAGAGTTGTGGAATCAGGCATGGGACATCGGCGGCTACGGCCGCTACCACGTCTCCTCAGAGCCCGATTCTCCAGGTCCCTGGCCCTTTGCATCCTTGTTCGTCGCGCGCGCCTATGCTGAGGCCGGAGAGGATGAGAAGGTGTGGCGGGTCCTGCGCTGGTTGCACTCCATCCCTGGGGGCAAGTCGGGCGCCTGGTTCGAATTCTACGGTCCGCGCCCGTCGCCACCTTGTCCGCAAGTGGGGATTATCCCTTGGACGTGGGCGGAGATGCTGCTCCTCTTGGTGCAGCACATCGTTGGCCTGCGGCTGGGGCCCAGCGGCTTTTCCCTGCGCCCAAGATTGCTGCCGGGCATAGACCACATCCAAGGGGAGTTTACTTTGCGCGGCGCACGCTTGCGACTGGGCATCAAGAGGGCCGAATCGCCCGCGCAGAGTGGTTTCCGCACGAACGCCCGCCTCTTGCGTTCCAGCCCCCACGAGGCCGTCTTCGCCTACCCAGACGGGGATATCCAAGTGGAGGCGGTTGTTCAGTAGGGGCACGGCTTTGTTCAGGGACATGGAGGCTCAGGGACTATGACCAGCAGGGAGCGGGTGCGCACGGCCTTGGCCCACCGCGCGCCTGACAAGGTGCCCATTGATTTTGGCAGCACGGGAGTGACGGGCATGCACGTCACCTGCGTGGCGGCTCTGCGTGATTACTACGGACTCGAGAAGCGGCCGGTCAAGGTGCATGAGCCCTACCAGATGCTCGGGTGGATCGATGAAGACCTGCAACAGGTGCTGGGCATCGACGTGGAGGGCCTGTATTCGCGGACGACCATGTTCGGTTTTCCCAATGAGAACTGGCGCGAGTTCCGCCTCCCCTGGGGCCAGGTCGTGCTCGTCTCCGAGCATTTTCGCACGAGCGTGGACCAGAACGGGGATCTGCTCATCTATCCCGAAGGGGATACCACGGCGCCGCCGAGCGGGCGCATGCCAGTGGGTGGGTTCTTCTTCGACACCATAGTCCGCCAGCCCCCCATTGTCGAGACGCAGCTCAATCCCGAGGACAACCTCGAGGAGTTTGTGCCTGTCTCCGCGCAGGACCTGGACCACTATCGCGCCGAAGTTCGGCGTCTGCGCGGCTCCTCACGGGCGGTGGTGGCCAGTTTCGGGGGCACGGCCTTCGGCGACATCGCTCTGGTGCCGGCGCCTTTCCTCAAATATCCCAAGGGGATTCGCGACATTGCGGAATGGTACGTGTCAACAGTCACGCGACAGGACTACCTGCACCAGGTCTTTGCCAGGCAGGCCGAGGTTGCTCTGGCCAACTTGGAGAAGATCCACGCGATTGTCGGCGACCTGGTAGATGTAGTCTTTGTCTGCGGCACTGACTTTGGCACACAGACGTCCAGCTTCTGCTCGGTTGCCACCTTTCGCTCCTTGTATGCGCCCTATTACAAGCGCGTCAACGACTGGATCCATCAGCACACGTCCTGGAAGACCTTCAAGCATTCCTGTGGCGCAGTGGAGCCGTTCATCGAGGCGTTCCTCGAGGTCGGTTTTGACATTTTGAATCCGGTGCAGTGTTCGGCGGCGGGCATGGACCCCGTGCACCTGAAACGCCGCTACGGTGACCGCATAGTGTTCTGGGGCGGTGGAGTCGACACGCAGAAGACCTTGCCGTTTGCTTCTCCCGCTGCGGTGCGGGAGGAGGTGCTGCGGCGCTGCGAAGTGTTTGGCCGCGACGGGGGGTACGTGTTCAATGCCGTCCACAACATTCAGGCCAACACGCCGGTGGAGAACATCGTTGCCATGTTCGAGGCGGTGAAGGAGTTCAACGGCGAGCATTAGGGTTGTCGTCGCAGTAGCGAGAGGAGATGTGCCATGAGAGCGCGCTTGGTAGTTGTGTCTGCGGCAACGGCGCTCCTTTGGTCGGTTTCTGCGGCTTCGGCGCAGGCGCCGCTGCCGTTCTCCCAGGCTTACGACGTCCTGCTTCCTGCGCCGCCAGGGGCACTGGGGAACGGCCTCTTAGGCTACTTCAATCCGGCGGTTTTGTCCTACGTCCACGGCCCTGAGCTCCGAGGGGTGTTGGTCAGGCGCGAGGGGGCGTTGCGCCAGTGGGGGCTGTTCACGGCTGCGCCACACCTCGGCTTCGGGATGCTGGAGGATCGCTCTTGGGGCGGGGGCGTTCGCTACTACCGGGCAGGAGTTGCTACTGGGGGCGGCGGTTTGTCCGTGGGTGCCGGTTACGGGTGGTCGAGCAGCGGCGGGGGACAGGTGTGGTACGGCGGTTTCTTGGCGCGACCGGTGCGCTTTGTCTCCCTGGGCCTGGCTGGATGGCATGCCCAGCGACGAGACCGCCAGGAGGTGAGCTGCGAAGTGGGGCTCCGCCCTTTGGGCACCGACGTTGTCACGCTTTTTGCGGATGCGAGCGTTCAGGGCCGGCAACGGGTCGCGGACGGGCGATGGAGTGTGGGCGCGGCACTGCAGCCGGTCACCGGCATCTATGTTGTGGGCCGCTACTTCCGCGGCGGCGCGTTCACCGTGGGGTTGAGCGCGAGCCTGGGCAGGGCTGGTTTCGCCGTGCAGCGCCGCAGTGCCAAGGGGGACAATCCTGACGACGTCGCGTATACGGTGCGACTGGGCAAGGCCACGCCCAACCTGGTGGATTCCCACCTCCTGCGGGGCAAGTGCTGGCTGCCGATGGAGTTGAAGGGGGCGGTAGTCTATCAGCGCCAGCGTCTCCTGGATGTGCCAGGTCACAAGCTCAGCGACCTCCTCTTCACTCTTCAAGACGCGGCCGAAGATCCCCGCGTGGCGGTGGTGGCTGTCAATCTGTCCGGAGTAGACATCACTGCGCAGCTGGCCTGGGAGTTGCGCCGCCAGCTGGCCGAAGTCCGCCGTGCCGGCAAGAAGGTGATTGCCTACATCGACCGCGGCGACATGACCGAGTACCACCTGGCCAGCGTCGCCGATTGGGTGGTAATGGACCCCGAGGGGATGTTGACTCTCCTTGGGTACGTGACCGGCCGTACTTTTCTAAAGGGCACCCTCGACAAGCTCGGAATCGGCTACGAGGAGTGGCGGTACTTTAAGTACAAATCGGCGACCGAGGTGCTTTCCCGGGAGCAAATGTCCGAGGCAGACCGTGAGCAGAGGCTTGCCTGGCTCCAAGACCAGTACTCCCTGGTGCGGGACGAGGTGGCGGCGTCGCGGGGCTTCTCTCCGGCGTACTTCGACTCATTGATCAACAACGTGGCACTGTTTCTGCCGGAGCAAGCCGTTCGCGCCCAGTTGGCGGACACCGTCGCTAGGTGGAAGGATATCGAGCAACTCCTCGTGTCTGTTGCCGGCGGGAAGAAGAAGAAACTCGCGCCAGCCGCGCTGGCCAGTCGCCAATACCCTCCTGTCGAGTGGGGGAGCAGACCGCAAGTGGCGGTGGTCTATGCCATAGGCGAGTGCGACATGGATCAGGGCATCAATGCGCGGCAGCTCGAAAAGGTGCTGCTGCGCCTGGCTGAGCGGCGGCGTGTGAAGGCCGTTGTCGTGCGCGTCGACTCGCCCGGCGGTGACGCACTCGCCTCCGACCTGGTTGCCGAGGCCATGAAGAAATGTCGCGAGAAGAAACCGGTCATCGTCAGCCAGGGCAGCGTCGCCGGGTCTGGCGGATATTGGCTCTCCATGTATGGGGAAACCATTGTGTCCACACCGGCAACCATCACTGGCTCCATCGGAGTGATCGGCGGCTGGCTGTGGAACAAGGGCCTCGGCGAACGGCTCGGCATGTCCAGTGACCACGTGCAAGTGGGCGCGCATGCGGACCTGGGCTTTGGTATTACCCTGCCCCTGCTTGGTGTGCGGATTCCTGATAGAAGACCGACCCCCCAAGAACAGGAGCGGTTGGAGCAGTCCATCCGGACGATGTACAGAGAGTTTGTCAACAAGGTAGCGCAAGGCCGGCGCATGCAGCCGGAAGCGGTGGAGGAGGTCGCACAGGGGCGCATTTGGTCCGGGGTCGCGGCGAAGAGCCGCGGCCTTGTCGACGTGCTCGGCGGGCTCCAGGACGCCTTGCAAATGGCCAAGCAACGCGCGCAAGTGCCGGCAAGGGCAAAGGTGGAAGTGGTTGAGCTGCCACGCCCCGGATTGATAAACCCCGAGGTGCTCATGCCTAAACTGGCGCCCCTGAGCACGAGTGGCTTTCTTCCGCCGCAGGAGGCGCGTTACCTCAGGATCTTGGCGCGCTTTCCCGGTCAGCCGCTGCCTATGCTGCCGCCGGATTTTCTTCTGGTGCGATGATCCCTGTCAGGCGGCGCGTTGCAGATGAGCTGAAGGTGAGCGATAAGAGGCGATCTGGGCATTGCGCCACGCCGGGGCAGGCGCCGAGAAGGGTGCTCGGTCCTTGATTAGAGGGTTCGCCGAAGGCGCGGTTTGCTGCACATTTCGCTTGACTTTGTCCAGGAATTTGCTACATTAGCCGTTGGTTGCGCGCCCCACTCCCCAGATCCGGAAGGAGGTGATCCCCGTGGCAGAGAAGGCATTCTGTGTCAAGTGTCGCAAGATGGTCGACATCGCCAACGCCCAGCCGGTGACGATGAAGAACGGCCGCCCCGCCCTAAAGGGCAAATGTCCGGTATGCGGGACCGGAGTGTACAAGATTCTGCCCAAGAAGTAGCATCACAACCCAGTCCCCGTGTTCAGGGACTGCTCGCCGGTGTCAATACAGCCAGGGCGGACCGCAGGGTCCGCCCTGCTCGCCAGTCGAGGCCGAGAAGCCTCCCGCGCGCCACTCCGGGCTCGGCATGCGGCCACAAAGAGTGCCTCCGTCGGCTACCACGAAGCCAGTGGGTTCCCTACCCCGGATTCCGCATGGGGCTTCTGAGTCGTCCCACCTTGCCGCCGCGCAATAGTGCGCTGAAGGTGCCCATGCGCCTTCGCCTGGGCGCAGCCGGATGATTTCGTCATGTCACCCGGCGAGGCTGCTCCAGGCCGGCGCCCCGGCGAATCCCCGCGCAGTGACCTGCCCTCTTGCCGCGCGATGAGCAGTCAACTCAACCCTGATTGAATCTTGGCCATTTCGCGACGGAGTGCGACGGTAGGGCGACCACTGTGAAGGTCCACCCTCCGGCGCCGCCAGGGTGGGTCTTTCGCCTGGATTGTTTTTTGAATTTGTTGTACATTTCCACATGCCTAAGCAAGGGTAACAGAGGAAGTTGGAGAGATGTTCGCCGATTTTGAAGAGAGAGTTGCCACCCTGCGTGAGCGGTTGCTTCAGCTCCGGGGGTGTCTTTGACTTAGATAACAAGCAACGGCAGATCCCCGAGTTGGAGGCGGCTTCGCAGCAGCCAGGATTCTGGGATGACCGCGAGCGCGCGCAAGAGCTCATGCGCACGCTGAGCTCCTTCCGCGAGGATGTGCAGACCTGGAACGACCTGAACAAACGCCTGGAAGACATCGAGGTGTTAGCGCAACTGGCGGAGGAAGAGCAAGACAGCCAGGCGGAGGCAGAAGTCGCCAGCGAGTTGCGACAACTCGAGCAGGCCATCGAAAACATAGAGCTGGAGACCATCCTTGCCGGTGAGGACGACCCGAAGAACGCCATCCTCACCATCCATCCCGGGGCAGGAGGAACCGAAAGCCAGGACTGGGCGCAGATGCTGATGCGCATGTATTTGCGCTGGATCGAGCGCCGCGGTTTCACCGGTGTGGTCATGGACGTGCTCCCCGGCGAAGAGGCGGGCATCAAGAGCGCCACCATCGAAGTGCAGGGCAAGTACGCCTACGGCTACTTGAAGGCAGAAGCAGGGGTGCACCGCCTGGTGCGGCTGTCGCCTTTCGACTTTAACAATCGCCGCCACACCTCCTTCGCTTCGGTGTTCGTCTATCCCGAGGTGCAGAACGACGTGGAGATCCACATCGACCCCAACGACCTGCGCATCGATACGTTCCGGGCCAGCGGTGCTGGGGGTCAGCACGTGAACAAGACCAGCTCGGCTGTGCGCATCACCCACATCCCCACCGGCATTGTGGTGCAGTGCCAGAGCGAGCGTTCGCAGCACCGCAACAAGGACTTTGCCATGAAGATCCTCATGGCGCGCCTGTACCAGAAGAAGAAAGAGGAAGAGCAGGAGCGCCTGGAGAAGATAGAGAGCACCAAGCGGGAAATTGGCTGGGGGAATCAGATCCGCTCGTACGTGCTTCACCCCTACAACCTGGTGAAGGACCATCGCACCGGGGTAGAGACCAGCAATACGCAAGCGGTGCTGGACGGCGAGATCGACGAGTTTATCCGGGCCTATCTGCTGCAGCAACGCAACGGGCGGAAGGCGGCGTGAGTCGAGGGTGAGAGGAGCCAGCGCGCAGTAGATGGCTTTTCAAGACTGGGTTTCTTTGGCGACGCTGGGGCTCACGCTGGTCGGCGTGGCACTGGGCAGTTATCCTGGCCTGCGGATGAATCGTGCGACCATTGCCTTGGTGGGGGCGACGGTGGTGGTCGTGTTGGGGGCGATGAGCTTAGAGCAAGCTTACCGGGCGGTAGACTGGAGTACCATCGTGCTCTTGTTCTCCATGATGGTGCTCAACATCAACCTCCGCCTGGCCGGGTTCTTTCGCATCGTTTCTGCCCATGTGGTCGGTATCGCCAGGACGCCCCGGCAACTGCTCTTGCTAATTGTCGTCGTCTCTGGGGTGTTGTCGGCGGTGTTTCTCAACGACACCGTGGTGCTCATGTTCACCCCGCTGCTGGTGGAGCTCCTCAAGTCGTTGCGGCGGAATCCGGTGCCGTACTTAGTGGCGCTGGCCACGGCGGCCAACGTCGGGTCGGCTGCGACCATCATCGGTAATCCGCAGAACATGCTTATCGGCATGGCGTCCAAGATCTCTTTTGGCCGCTTTGTCGCGGCGATGGCGCCTGTGGCCCTGGTGGGCCTGCTGGTGTGCTACGCGGCGGTGATGCTGGTCTACCGCCAAGAGTTCAGGCAGAATTCGTTCCACCCGGTGGTCAGCTACCAGGTGCGGACGTTTCGGCCGCTGCTCGTGAAAAGCCTCATCGCCTTCGGGCTTATGATGGTAGCGCTTGTTGCAGGCATGCCCATACCCTTAGCGGCACTCGGCGCGGCGTCCATCCTCTTGGTGACCAGACGCATAAAACCGGCGCGGGTGTTTACGGAGCTCGACTGGTCGCTGCTGGTCTTTTTCGCCAGCCTCTTTGTGGTCACGCACGCGGTGAATGTGCTGGTGGTCGGTGGGCTGCGCGGCGAGATTGGACGGCTGGCCTCAGGCAGCGGCCTGCTGACGTTGAGCGCAGTTGCGGTGGTGCTCAGCAACCTGGTGTCGAATGTGCCGGCAGTCTTGCTGCTGCGCCCCATAGCTTCTTCCTGGCCGGAGCCGAGCGTTGCCTGGTTGACCTTGGCGATGGCCACGACCTTTGCGGGCAACCTGACGCTCCTTGGCTCGGTGGCCAACCTCATCGTTGCCGAGAGTGCCCGGGCCCGTGGGGTGCGGCTGAGCTTTGCTGAGTATTTGAAGGCGGGTGTCCCGATTACCCTGCTCACAGTGGCATTGGGGGTGATCTGGTTGACGCGGTGGGCATGAAAGGTGCCCCTTCAGCGGAAGGACTGGAGCGCGAGCGAGGAGGGAGTGCGGCCTACCTGTGCGGTAATTGACTTAGGGGCCATAGCCTACAACTTGGGGCAGATTCGGGCCAGGGTGGCACCTGCGCGCATCATGGCCGTGGTAAAGGCCAATGCCTATGGACACGGCGCTCTGGAGGTGGCAAGCACGGCCTTGGCGAGCGGGGCAAGTTACCTTGGCGTCGCGTTGGTCGAAGAGGGAATGGATTTGCGCGCCCAAGGGGTGAAAGCGCCGATACTGGTCTTCGGCGGTGTGGTGCCGGAGCAGGCGGCACTGTTCGTGGAGAATGACCTCACTGCCACCGTCTACACGCCCCAAGCGGCAGAGGCGTTGGCAGGGGCGGCCCAGCGTCTGGGGAAAGCGGCCACAGTGCACGTGAAGATAGACACGGGCATGGGCCGCGTGGGAGTGGCCTGGAAGGAAGCGCTCTCCTTTCTTCGTTGGCTCACAGCGCAAGAAGGGCTGCGGGTGGAAGGGGCGTACACACATTTTGCCACCTCCGACGAGAAAGACAAGGCGTTTGCCGAGCTGCAGCTGGCGCGCTTTCGCCAGGTGGTGGAAGGGATGGAAGCCATGGGGCTGCGCTTGATAAAACATGCCGCGAACAGCGGCGCCATCTTGGACATGCCGGAGAGCTACTTCGACCTGGTGCGGCCGGGAGTGATGATGTACGGCTACTATCCGTCGCCACACACCAGCAGAAGCCTGCCCCTGCGTCCGGCCATGACCTTCAAGACAAGGGTTCTCTTTGTCAAGAAGGTCGCGCGCGGCACCAGCATCAGCTACGGGCGGCAGTTCATCGCTGCACGGCCGACCACGATCGCCACGCTGCCCGTGGGCTATGCTGATGGCTACAATCGGCTGCTCTCCAACCGAGGCGAAGTGCTCATCCGCGGCAGGCGCTATCCGGTAGTAGGCAGAGTCTGCATGGACCAGATTATGGTGGACCTTGGCCCGGAAAGCGATGTTCAGCCGGGCGACGAAGTCGTTCTCTTTGGCCGCCAAGGCGATGAAGAAGTGAGCGTGTACTCGATCTGCGAAAAGCTTGGGACAATTCCCTACGAGGTGACCTGCTGGGTGTCGGCGCGCGTACCGAGGGTGTACACGCGAGGCGGCTCCCTCAATGGTGACGGAGATGAGCGAACAGCCTGAGGACAATGTTGTCACATCTGCTGCCGAGGAGTTGAATGAAGTAATGAGGGTTCGCCGGCAGAAGCTGGCCAAGTTGGCGGAGCTGTCGGTCAACCCATACCCTTACTCCTTTCGCCGCACCGCTGTGGCCCAGCAGGTACTTGCCGATTTTGCGGGGTACGAGGGCAAAGAGGTGGCGTTGGCGGGGCGCGTCATGTCCCTGCGGCGCATGGGAAAGGCAGCGTTTGCGCATATCGCCGACGCCTCTGGCAAGATACAGATCTACGTGCGGGTGGACCAGGTGGGTGAAGCAGCCTACCAGGTCTTCGATTTGGTGGATATCGGCGATATTGTCGGCGTCAAAGGCGAGGTCTTTCGCACCAAGACGGGCGAGATAACTGACTTGGTCAAAGAGT
>JACIZP010000093.1 GCA_014359355.1 Calditrichota bacterium
CCATCAACTTCATCGCCCAGCATGTACCGGCCATCTTAGAGTGCTGGTACTTGGGCCAGGAAGCAGGGTATGCTGTGGCCGATGTGCTCTTTGGCGACCACAACCCAGGGGGCAAACTGCCGATTTCTTTCCCTCGCTCCGTGGGACACATCCCGTGCTACTACAACTTCAAGCCCTCTGCTCGCCGGGGATACCTCTTCGATGATGTCACCCCGTTGTTTCCGTTTGGATATGGCCTGAGCTACACGACTTTCAGTTTCAGCAACCTCCGCCTGGAAAAGGAGACGATCCGGGTGGGCGAATCGACGAAGGTGCTTGTTGACGTCGCCAATACCGGAGCGCGCGCCGGGGACGAAGTAGTGCAAATGTACGTGCGGGACATGGTGAGTTCGGTAACACGCCCGGTCAAGGAGTTGCGGGGTTTTCGCAGGATACACCTTGAACCTGGGGGCCGCGTGACGGTGGAATTCTCCGTCGGTTTCGAGGAACTGGCTTTCACCAATATCGACAAGCAACACACAGTGGAGCCAGGTGATTTTGAGATCATGGTGGGCAACTCTTCACGCGATGAGGATTTGATTAAGGTAACTTTGCACGTCGTTGCTGGCGAGAAGAAATAGCAGCCGCATAGGCAGAGCAGCACTAAAATCAGGGTAGGAGTCGACTGTGGAACAGACAAGGCTATCGGTGCGGGAAAAGATCGGCTACAGCCTGGGAGACACCGCCTCGAACTTGTTCTTCCAAAGCTTCATGCTGTTTCTCATGTATTTCTACACGGACGTGGTCGGCCTGCCGGCGGCTGCTGTTGGCACTATGTTCTTGGTGACTCGCATTTGGGATGCCGTCAACGACCCGTTGATGGGGATGATTGCTGACCGTACGCAGACGAGGTGGGGAAAGTTTCGTCCCTACTTGCTGTGGTTTGCGATTCCCTTTGGCGTTATGGGGGTGCTCACCTTCACCGCACCCGGTTTCAGCACCTCGGGCAAGCTCATCTATGCCTACGCAACCTATACCGTGATGCTGATGGTCTATACGGCCATCAACGTTCCCTACTCGGCACTCATGGGCGTCATCACCCCCAATTCGTTGGAGCGGACCGAAATTTCGTCATACCGGTTTGTGGCAGCGTTCGTAGGCGGGTTTATCGTCCAAGCGGCCACCATGTCGCTGGTAAAGTATTTTGGGCACGGCAACGAGGCGGCAGGGTGGCAGAGGGCGATGGGGTGTCTGTCGGCACTGGCGGTGGCGCTGTTCATCCTCACCTTCGCCTCGACAAAGGAACGCGTCTACCCGCCAAAGGGGCAAAAGTCTGACTTCTTCCAGGATCTGCGCGATTTGCTCGGCAACAGACCTTGGGTGCTGGTGGCCGTGGCCACCGTGTTTCAGCTCGTCTATATCGTCATGCGCAACAGCTCTATCCCATACTTTTTCAAGTATTACATCCAGAACCAGCAATTCACGCTTCTGGGCAAGCCCACTACTCTTTCATTTGAGACCCTCACCTCGTCATTCCTGCTTTCAGGTACCATCGTGACCATCATCGGCGCGGTTCTGACGAAGTGGTTTGCCAAAGTGTTCGACAAGAAGAACGCTTACTCCGGCTTCCTCATTCTCAGCGCGGTGTGCTGTGCGTTATTCCGATTACTCAAGCCGCACCAACTACCGCTCATATACGCTCTGAATCTTGTGTTGTCTTTCTCTTTGGGGCCTGTGTCGGTTCTGCAATGGGCGATGTACACCGACACGGCAGACTACTCGGAGTGGAAGAACAGGCGCCGCGCTACGGGGTTGGTCATGTCCGCTTCCCTCTTTGCCCTCAAGCTCGGCCTTACCTTGGGGGGCGCTTTGGTGGGATGGATCCTGGCACACTACGGGTTTGTGGCGAACCAACCCCAGACGGGCAGGGCGCTGGATGGTATCCTTCTGTTGATGAGCGTGTTTCCCGCCCTCGCGGGCATCCTGGGAGGGGGAGTAATGCTCTTCTACCCCCTGACCAACAAGATGATGCAAAAGATCGAGAGGGAGTTGGCGAGCCGACGCGAGGCAGCGGCGGCTGCATAACAGCGCGCGAGGGGACAGGGGGGGACAAGGCAGAAAAGGCGCAGAACGCGAAAATTCTCCTTGACATTTTGAACCGCTTTTGTTATATTGGAACTGGTTCAAGTGAGCCTATCCTCACTAGTGCTGTCACAATATCCGGCCGTGGCTGTCGCGGCCGAGGTGCGAGCCTGGGATAGTTTCCGGGCATCGGCTAATGAGCGAAAGATATTGTGAGCTATGAACCGCATGTGGTGTGATCCCTCCTCTGAGTTTCTCTCGGCGTGGGCCGCAGCACAACCTGGCCTGCCAAGTCCTTTCCACAGCAGTCTACCACGAATTTCCATGAACTCGGGCAGCGCCACTGGACGACGGCCTCCGTGTGCACGCCTCGCAAATTGGCGAAGGTGGCATCTCCGTTTCGGCTACTCTGTCGTGGCAGCGCCGGAGGCCGAGACATGGTCCCATCGGTAACCGTGACGACCGGAAAACAGGAGAGGCAATCGCCATGATCAGAAAACCCGCTCGTTTTTCCGGAAGCTGTCTTCCGTGGCCATCAGCCAGATTCGACTTGAGTCGATTCCTTTTCTGTTTGCTTCTGACGTCGCTTACGCCCCATCTGCTGATGGCTGCGGCGGTGATTAGGGGGAGGGTTTTTGACAAGGAAACCAAAGAAGCTCTACCCTCCGCAAATGTCTTCATCAAGGGTACCACTATCGGTGCCGCTTCCGACCTCGAAGGTTATTACACCATCTACAACGTCCCTCTTGGCAAGCACACCCTGGTAGTTTCCTACATAGGCTACAGCACCGTGAACATTGATGTCATGGTGACCGGCAGTGGAACCATCCGGCAGGATTTTGCCTTGGAGCGGGTGGTGCTGAGAGGCAAAGAGGTTGTCGTCACCGCGCAAGCGCAAGGCCAGATTCAGGCGATCACCCAGCAGCTCGCTTCCGACAAGATCGCCAACGTGGTTTCTGAGGCGCGCATTCAGGAGTTGCCCGATTTTAACGCTGCCCAGGCGATTAGCCGCTTGCCTGGGGTGTCGACCCTCCTCAGCTCTGGCGAGGCGAACAAGGTGGTAATCCGCGGCCTCGCGCCGCAATACAACGCGGTCTCTCTGGAGGGCGTGAGACTTGCCTCAACAGGAAGCACGCAGATCGGCGTGGCCTCGCAGCCAGGCACCACTGCGGGCACTCTCAATACCGACCGCAGCACGGATGTCTCAATGATTTCCCCCTACATGATAAAGACGATCGCCCTCTACAAGTCGCTCACTCCCGACATGGACGCCAACACGATAGGCGGCACCGTCAACATGGAGCTACGTGAGGCCCCTTCAGAGCTGCACTATGACTTGCTGTGGCAATCCGGGTACACGAGGAAGAGCGGCACCTATGACAACTACCGCGCGGTGGCCTCGACAAGTAAGCGTTTCTTGGACGATAAGCTTGGTGTCTATGTCTTGGGCAACCTGGAAAAGTATGATCGAAACTCGGATAACATGAGCGCTGCCTACGCTACGGCCAGCAGCACCATAGACACCACCACCGGATACCGACCTGTGCGCGTGAACAACGTGGCGCTGAATCGCCACATCGAAACGCGTAAGCG
>JACIZP010000094.1 GCA_014359355.1 Calditrichota bacterium
GACTACTGTACGCAATGAAGCGGGTCAAGGACAAGACCCACAAGCGCTTTTCCTCGCGGGATGGCCTGTATCACTTTCGGGAAGTACTTTCGCGGGGCGAAGGGGCGCTTCCCCCGGTGGACCTGCGCCCAGAAGATACCGCCATCCTGCTCTATACCGGGGGTACGACAGGGCTTGCTAAGGGGGCTGAGCTGACGCATGCCAATCTCGTCGCAAACGCTCTTCAGGCGCGTCATTGGGTCTGGGACATAAAGGATGGCCAGGAGGTCATTCTCACGGCTCTCCCTCTGTTTCACAGTTACGCGATGACTGCTTGCCATCACCTAGCTATCCAGTGCAAGTCGGCGATGGTGCTCTTGCCACGTTTCGAGCCGATGCAGGTGATGAAGGCGATTCACAAGTATCGAGTCACCATTTTCCCTGGGGTGCCAACCATGTATGTGGCCATCAACCACCATCCGAAGGCCGGCAAGTTCAATCTGGCATCGGTGCGGGTCTGCATCAGCGGCGGAGCGCCCCTGCCAGTAGAGGTGCAGACGAAATTCGAACAACTCACAGGCGGTAGGCTGGTCGAAGGTTACGGTCTGTCGGAGTGCTCCCCAGTCACTCACTGTAATCCCATCCATGGCAAGCGCAAGGCCGGCTCCATTGGCCTTCCGTGGCCAGAGACCGATGCCTGTGTGGTCGATCTGGAAACGCGGCAACCTTTGCCGCCTGGCCAGACCGGCGAGTTGATGATTCGGGGTCCGCAGGTCATGAAGAGGTATTGGCGGAATCCCAAAGAGACGGCGCAGGTGCTCCAGAATGGCTGGCTCGCCACAGGTGACATTGCCCGCATGGACGAGGAAGGCTTCTTCTACATCGTCGACCGCAAGAAGGACATGATAGTGACCGGCGGTTTGAACGTCTATCCGCGGGAGATAGAGGAAGTTCTTTACGAGCATCCATGCGTGCAGGAGGCAGCCGCAATAGGCGTCCCCGACGAATACTACGGCGAACACGTGAAAGTCTACATCGTTCCGAAGGAAGGGACGCACCTTTCCGCAGATGACATTCTAAGGTTCTGCCAGGGGAAGCTGGCCAAGTTCAAGATGCCAAAGGAGATCGAATTTCGGGATGCTTTGCCAAAATCGCTGATCGGCAAAGTGCTGCGGCGGGAACTGCTTGCAGAGCACTTCGCGCAGCAGTCGCGGCAGGCGAGCCCCGGCGGAGAATGCAGCAGGGAGCAGCGATGAGTCAGGGTGCAATGAGAGGAAAGTGTGGCATATTTCTGGCGGAACTGCGCGCACCGTTTTTCACCGCCAGCATTCTGCCAGTGGTGCTGGGTACTACAATTGCCTGGGCAAGGGAACAGGTATGGGACGGCTTTCTCTTTGGCCTCGCTTTGCTCGGGGGCGTCTTGTTGCATGCTGGTACAAATGTGATCAATGACTACTTCGACCACCTCACCGGGGCGGATGAGAAGAACCGCGACTTTGTGCGCCCGTTCACGGGCGGTAGCCGTCTCATCCAGAGCGGTCGGCTCAGTCCGAAGGAGGTGCTCGGTGAGGCAATAGTCCTGTACGCCTTGGCTTGTGTGATCGGACTCTACCTGGTGTTGCGGGTCGGCTACGGAGTCCTGATTCTCGGCGGGGTCGGACTCCTCAGCGGCATTCTCTACACGTTCCCGCCGCTGGCGTTGGTCAGCCGAGGCCTTGGTGAAGTGGTGATAGGGCTCAACTTCGGCACGCTGATGACCCTGGGCGCCTACTACGTGCAGACCAGGCACATGGCATGGGAGCCCGTGGTAGCCTCGCTGCCGCTGGCGGTCCTGATCGCGGCTGTGGTCTTCATCAACCAGTTTCAGGACGCAGAAGCGGATGCCATAGTGGGCAAGCGGCATTGGGTGGTGCGTTTGGGGCGGGAGAGTGCTGCGGGCGTGTACGCAATGATGCTTGTCTTCTCGTATGTAGTTTTGGCAGCTGGTGTCGTTGGTGGCCTGTTGCCGGGGCCTGCGTTGGTCGTGCTGGTGACCTTACCCTTGGCGGCCAAGGCGATCAGGGTCGCTAAGGCTTACCACAGCGTACCGCAAGGTCTGACGCCGGCGAATGCGACGACGATCATGATCCACGCGGTGGTCGGGGTATTGCTGTCGGCCGCGTATGCCCTGACGCGCATCATTTAGAGGGCCATGGAGACGTGGTGGAGTGAGGGAGATGGCTGAAGACGATAGCTTGGTCGAGAAGATCGGTGAGCGCGCCGAAGTGGTGAGGCTTCGTCCGGCGGCGGAGGCAGGACACCCATCGGCGGTGGCAGAAGTGCACAAGTCTTTTGAACGCTGTTTCGAGCGGGGACAGTACAAGATCGTTGTGGACATGTCGCGTGTGCGCTTCCCTTCCTCGAGTTTCATCGTCACGCTTTTTGAGGCTACGGCGCGTGCTCGGCGAGCGGGTGGTGATGTCCGGTTGGTCAACCTCACCCAGACCGCGAAAAACAACATCCTGACCTTCAGCCCGTTGACCTACCTGTCCATTGACAGCGATGAGCGCGAAGCGTTCCGCGAGCTGCGTGCCTTGCGCGCACCCGTTGCCGAAAAACCGGCTGCGGCGTTGGAACGGGAGACGGCCAACCTGGCCACACCGCCCCCCGCGGCTATGGAGCGGGACGAAAGTCAGGTGAAGAAACACATTCGCATTCAGAGTCAGCCTGAGGCGTTGTACAAAGTCTGCAACTTTGTGACGGAACTCGCCACGCAAGCGGGCATGCCCGAACGAGAAATTGCCAAGTTGAAGATTGCCGTGTATGAGGCATGTCTGAACGTCATCGAACATGCCTACCATGGGGATCCCACGCAATGGATCTCCGTGGCAGTGGGCTACAACGACGAGAGACTGACCGTTGTTGTTCATGACGAGGGGGAGAGCTTCAAGGAGGAGGTCAGCGAATCGTACGACGTCTACGAGGCTGCAGACCATCGGAAAACCGGCGGCTTCGGGCTCCACATCATCCGCCGCTCCGTGGATGAGCTTCGCTACCAGGCTGACCCGGTTCTCGGCAACAAGCTGGTGATGGTGAAATACATAACAGGCAAGAAGAGGACATGAGAGGCACTTCTGGCTGCGCAAGTGGCCCGGCGGGCAAGGCGCGGCGGTTGTCCCGTCCACGA
>JACIZP010000095.1 GCA_014359355.1 Calditrichota bacterium
GCTCATCTCCCAGCCCGACACCGGCGAGCAGGCCCTGGAAATCACCGAAACCTTGGTGCGCAGCGGCGCGCTGGACATTGTGGTCATCGACTCGGTGGCGGCGCTGGTGCCCAGGGCGGAGATCGAGGGGGAAATGGGAGATGCGCAGATGGGGCTGCAGGCGCGCCTCATGTCGCAGGCCATGCGCAAGCTGGCCGGCTCCATCAGCAAGTCCAAGACCGCCGTGGTCTTTATCAACCAGATTCGGGAAAAGATCGGCGTCATGTTCGGTAGCCCGGAGACTACCACCGGAGGGCGTGCCCTCAAGTTCTACGCATCGGTGCGGCTGGACATTCGCCGGGTTGGCTCCATCAAAGAAGGCGAGAATGTCATAGGCAACCGCACGCGCGTCAAAGTGGTCAAGAACAAGGTGGCGCCCCCGTTCCGGGAGGCAGAGTTCGACGTGCTCTACGGCAGCGGCATCTCTCGCGTCGGCGACATCTTGGACCTGGCGGTGGAGCACAAGATCGTGGAGAAGAGCGGCACCTGGTTTTCCTTCGGAGAGGAAAAGATCGGCCAGGGGCGCGACAATGTGAAGCGCTACCTTGAGCAATCGCCAGAGCTTCTGGAGAAGATCGAGCACCGCGTGCGGGAGGCCTTGGGCATGCTGCCTGAGCAACAGGGGGAACCCGCCCCGGCAGCTGCCGAACGCGCCTCCGGTTCCAAGAGCTAAGCGCAGGGCTGCTGCATGAAGGGGTCAGGGAGGCGGCAGATCACCGCAATCGAAATTCAAGAGCACGACCGCGCACGCCGCAACATCTTCCTGGACGGAGAATTCGCCTTTGGTGTGCACCAGGAGGTGCTCTTGGAGAGCGGCTTTGGCTTAGGCGACTACCTCACTGGCCAGGACGTGCGGCGCCTCTTAGCGGCGGAGGAGCGGCATCAGGCCAAGCAGAAGGCTCTCCGACTGCTGTCGGTGCGGGCGCGCAGCGAAAAGGAGCTCCGCACTCGCCTGCAGCAGGCCGGGCTCGGCGAAGCTGCAGATGCCACCCTGCGCAGCCTGAAACGTGCCGGTCTGGTGGACGACCGGGAGTTTGCCTTGAGCTACGCCCGTTCACGAATTGCCACCAGACCGTGTGGCGAGTTCCTCCTGCGCAGCGAACTGCGCCAAAAGGGGGTTCCTGAAGAACAGATCGAAGCTGCGCTGGTCGAAGCTTATCGCGAGAAGAGCCAGCGGCAATTAGCCTACGAGCTCGCCGCCAAGAAGAAAAGGCTTGTTGGCCGAGCGGATGAGGAAAAGGCTCAGAAGCGGGTCGTGGATTTTCTCCTGC
>JACIZP010000096.1 GCA_014359355.1 Calditrichota bacterium
GTTCGAATTGACGCAGAACTACCCGAACCCCTTCAACCCGACCACCACCTTCCGGCTGGCGCTGCCGAAGAAGGCAGAGGTGAAGGTGACTGTGTACAACATGCTTGGCCAGCGGGTGGCTGAACTGTTCCATGGCCAGCTGCCTGCGGGCGTGCATACCTTCTCCTTTGACGGCAGAAACTGCGCGAGCGGTGTCTACTTCTACCGGGTGGAGGCCGGTGACTTTGTCGGCATCAAGCGGATGGTTCTGGTGAAGTAGGATCGGAGGTGATTTTCACGCGAGGGAGGCATCGGTGGGCTTCGATGCCTCCCTCAGTTTTCTCGGATGATGCAGCAGATGCTTCTTCTGCGGGGAGCAGAGTCTCTGCAGGACCAAGCCGGAGGCCCGGGCCTAGTCTGGGGAATGGAGGCGGGACAGTGAGGCGGGCGTTGGCTGTGGGTCTGTTCCCTGAAGCAGGAGAAGCTGTGGCTCAAACACCTCCCAGTGGAGGTCAACCCATGAAGGGACGAGTTCTGTTTGCCGTCGTCTGGGGGTTACTGTGGGGCATGGGGGGTGGTGCCAGGGCGCAGCAGCCCTGGGTTTACCAGCCTCGCATGGACATCCGCTTCCCGCAGCCCGATTCGTTGGTCAATCCCTATCTCTGCACCTTTGACAGCCATGACAACCTGTGGGTAATCTCCAGTTCGGCCGCACAACCCGGGGCAATGAACGCTCTGTTTAAGGCGAGTCCTGGTGACACACTGTTCAGCCTGGTGGTGGACTACACCGGCGACCTGAACATCGAGTCGACGCGGGGCATTACGGCCATCGGCGATACCATCTATGTGGTCTCGCGCATGCCGGGGACGCCAACCCCGTCTTTGGCCATCATGTATGAGTACCTGGACGGTGACCCGCAACAACGCAACACCTACTCAGGCTCCGGGTACGGCACGTGGGTCCTGGGGTTATCTGCGAATCGGGACAAGTACATCTACGCTTCTGTCTCATTCCGGACGTCCATCCGCGTGTACGACTTGACGGACGCGGCATCGCCGCGCGGGAGCTGGGTGCCGATTCTGCCCATCGAATACCACCCGTCAGAGCCAGGCGGGCACGATGGGACTGGCCGAAGCATCATTCGGGATGTGGCGGTGATACCTGGGGCAGACTATTCGCTGAGCAGCACGCCGTTCTACACCTCGCGCAACAGCGACTCCAGCGGACACATGGGCGGCGTCGCAGTTTGGAGCGGCGGCGTCCAGAGCGACCCGAAAGGCTACGCGGGGCAACGGGTGACAGACGTAGCTGCCGACCTGTCCTGGCTGTGGTGGACGCCTTATGGCTTGTGTTGCGATCGCACGGGCAATCTCTACGCCTGCGGCACCGACAGCACACGGCGCTGGGTGAAGGCGTTCTCCATAATGGGTAACTTTGCCGTGGAGCTGGAGGAGTTGCCGGCCCGCTTCAGTTCGTCGCGTCCGGATCCGAACGGGGCGCCGCTGCTGGAACCGACGGATGTCGCGCTGAGCGACGACGAAAGAACCGCCTATGTCATCGATGGCAGGGCGCGGCGGGCCTTCGCCTTTACGAGGGGGGGCTTAAGGGTGGATAGCTCGCCGGATCTGCCGCCGCGTTCGCTCCACCTCCTCCATGCCTATCCGAACCCTTTTAACGCTGAGACGAAAATTAGGTTCGAGTTGGCAGAACAGCAAGCGGTGCAATTGAGGGTGCTCAATGCCAGGGGCGAGGTGGTGCAGGTGCTATTTCGCGGTGCGCTGGCAGCCGGACGGCATGAGGCCAGATTCTCGGCCGGACAGCTGCCAACCGGGACCTACGTGATTGAGCTGCGTGCGCGCGAATTGCTTGCTTCTACGAAGGTGGTACTCCTGAAGTGAGTTGCCTTTCCATGCGGCACATCACGGCAGCATGCGCAGTTGCGGCGCTGCTTTCCGTCACCCAAACCTTGGGGTGGACCCAGGACCCTTTGCCTGAAGCACGTGGCGTGTGGATGAGCCGAGATGTGATTCTTGACGGGCCAGCGCGCATGGAACAGGTTTTCTACCGGCTTGCCCGGGCTCATTTCAATCGGGTCCTCGTCGACGTCCAATACCAGGGTGCAACTATCTATCCGAGCCGGGTGATGGCGGATGCAGGGGGACCAGAGCAGCGGGCAGAGTTCGCTGGCCGCGACCCGCTCCAGGAGGCCATCGAAATAGGACATCGCTTTGGCCTGGAGGTGGTGGCCTGGTTCGAGTACGGCCTGATGGCGCACTGGCACCCTTCCGACAGCAGCGCCCGGGGGCCTCTGATTGCGGCACACCCCGACTGGCTGGCCATCAGGCGCAACGGTTCTGCCGTGGTGGCCAATGAGAACGGGTTCTTCCACTGGCTCGACCCTGCTCACCCGGAAGTGGCGAACTTCATGGAGGACCTGTTTGGCGAAGTGGCGGCCCGCTACCCCGGGCTGGACGGCATCGAGACCGACCGGATTCGCTACCCCTCCTCAGAATTCTCGTATTCTGAGGCGGCGCGCAGCCGGTACGTGGCCGAGACGGGCGGCAGCGACCCGCTACTCATCGACACCAGGCATCCAGAATGGGCACGATGGGTGCGTTGGCGCGAGCAGCAGACGACGACCCTGGCCAGACGCATCTACCTCCGGGTAAAGAAGGCGCGTCCCGATCTCTTGGTGAGCGCCGCAGTGGCACCGCCCTATATGCTCCTTGCCGGAGAAAAGCTGCAAGCCTGGAACGTCTGGGCTGACAGCGGCTACGTGGATGCCCTTGAGCCGATGCTCTACCTGCCAGACGCCGACTTGCAAAACCAGCTCAACTTGAGTCGGACCTTAGTTCCGACTACCTTCGCCCTTTACCCTGGGATTGCTTACCGGGACGATGCCTCGCTGCTCTTCCAGGTGGGTCGTGTGCGAGAGTCCGGGTGCGGCGGCGTGACCATCTGGTATTTTGGCGCGATGACAGAGCAAACCCTGCAAGTGCTCGGCAGTGGCCTTTTCGCGCAGCGCGTCAATGCCCCGCATACGGAGCTGATAGTCGATGAGGCCGATCCGATGAGGTTCCAGTGCTCCGGCCCCTGGCAAAATGTTGACAACGGATATGCGGGCAGAGCCTTGGTCGCTCCTGCTGGGTCTGAGCAAGCCGCGGCCAGCTGGGAGACCTCGGTGCTGCGCGAGGGGCTTTACGAGATCTTTGCACGATGGCCATCGGTTGCAGGGGCAGCGAGAGACGTCGTCTATCGCGTGGCTACGGGGAGTGCTGAGATTTCGCGCGCTGTCGACCAGGGCCAGAATCCTGACGAGTGGGTCTTTCTTTGTGCGGACACTTTGCGGTATGGGCAGAAGGTGACGATTTCGCTCCATGGTTCTGCGAGCGGCAAGGTCATTGCTGACGCCGTTCGTCTCCTCAGGGTCGGGGACCTGGTCGTCGATGACTGCCTTGTACCGGACAGCGTGCATATCGAGCTCAAGTTCAGTAGGGTGGTGGACACGACATCGGCGACAAGGGTGGAGAGTTACGCATTGGAGCCGGGGGGACGTGTGCTTGCCGCAGTGATGGTCTCCTGTGGGGCGTCGGCCGTGCGTCTCAACGTGACCCCCCTTGTGCCCGGGCAGGCTTACCGGCTCCGGCTGCTCGGCGTGCGGGACAGGGCCGGCAACCCGTGCCGCACGCAGGAGGTGACCGTTAGCTTTGTCCCAGATCGTGTTGCCTCCCTAGTGGACGACGGTGCGCCCACCTTCAGGACGTACGGCGAGTGGAGTACGACGAACGTAGGGACGGGGTTTGTCGGTGAGGGGTACGCGGTGAGCCGTGCGGGCAGGGGAGAAAACCGAGCGCAATGGTGGACGCAAGTGGGGCTGGATGGACTCTATGAGCTTAGCGTCAACATCCCAAACTGCTCCATGGAACTTGCACGTCGCGCACCGTATTACGTGCTGCACCATTTCGGGCAAGATACGGTCCACGTCGACCAGAGTGCAGCGCGTGGTGGATGGTCGGTGTTGGGACGGCGATACCTTCGCGCGGGCGAGTTCGCCAGTATCATGCTCGTCAATGCGGTGGACTCCGGAATGGTGGTCGCGGATGCGTGCCTCCTGCGACGGGTCTTGGATACGTTCGTGCCGCAACAAAGCCGGCCCCAGGCGCGTGCCACACCAGAACTCTTGCAGAACTACCCGAATCCCTGCAACGGAGAAACCACCGTGCGCTTTGTGGCGCCAGGAGCGGGAACTGCCCAGATTAAGGTCCTCAACGTGCTTGGACAGGAGGTAGACACGGTGAGCACCTCCGTGCCGGCGGCTGGCCTGTATCGAGTGAACCTTGCGCTGGCGCAGCAGCCCACTGGCCTCTACTTCTGCCAGCTGATCTATGTCGACGAAGCGGGCGCGCAGTTCCCCAGTGCCTGCACGCGTAAGCTGTTGCTCATTCGATGAAAATGCTCAGCAAAATGGCGACTGTGTTGCGCGGAGCGGCGGCTGCCGCAGGAGCGCTTGCCGTCTTGTGGGCCTGGCAGGCTCAGAGTTTGGCCCAGGTGCCGAAGGGAAAGATTGCGGGGAAGGTGCTTGACGCCGAAACAAAGCAGGGCTTGCCTGGGGCCAACGTGGTCATCCAGGGGACCACGCTCGGGGCGGCTACCGGCCGCGACGGGGAGTACTATATCCTCAACGTCCCGCCCGGCACCTACACGGTGGTAGCGCGCATGATCGGCTATCGCAGCATGCTGGTACGGGGCGTCACGGTGGTTGTGGACCGGACGAGCACCGTAGATTTCTCCCTGGAGGCGACTGTGCTGGAGATGGCGCCTCTGGTTGTGGAGGCAACTCGGCCGGCAGTGGTCCGGGACCTAACGGCGACGGCAAAGGTGATGGAGGCGCGGGAAATCGAGACTGCGCCGGTGGAGGGGCTGCGCCGCGTCCTTGAGTTGGATGCCGGCGTGACGCGCAATCCCAACGGCACTTTCTCCATCCGCGGCGGTGGCGCCTTCGAGCTGCAATTCCAGATCAACGGTGTGGAGCAGATCTCCTCCAATACCGGCGTTCCAGGTTACAACCTGTACGGAGAAAAATCCAACACAAGTTGGAAATACGACTTTAACCCGCTGGGTGTGAAGCAGATGGAAATCATCTCCGGCGGCTTCAGCGCGGAATACGGGAACGCTCAGTCAGGGGTGGTCAAGGTGGTGACCAAAGAAGGTGAGGAGCGTTTTCATGGTGAGTTTCGAGTTGAGGTCCGGCCGCCGGGCAAATACCACTTTGGCCCCTATCTGTACGGGCCAGAGACAATCGAATGGCAGCGCTGGGGCACGTTCGCCAAATGGCAAGAGTGGCGGGACAAGAACGCGCCGAGCATCTCCGACGACTCGCTGAGGACCTTCTACTATGACCGCTGGGTTGCCAACCATAGCCCAGGGCCGAACAACTCCTCTAACCCACTGGGGGTGTACGACTATCGCAAGCTGGTCTATCAACGCTACTTGTTCGGGCTCGGTGGCCCTCTCGGAGGCGGCGACCGTCTCCGCTTCTATCTGTCTGGCGAATACCGACGCGCACCGCTTCGCATCCCCAGCGTGGAACGAGTGCAGGTCTATCAGAACTATGTTCTCAATCTGAGTTGGCGGATAGGCAACGCAGACAAGCTCAAGCTCATGGGCCAGTATCAGGCCCATCACGGCGCAGTCTGGTCGGGTTCGGAGGATATCCGTTGGGCCTCGGTGATCGGCCAATACCCGACCTGGAAGTACTGCCTGGTCTTAGAAAGCCCAAAAGACGAAATCACCACCACGCAGACACTCACCTGGACAAAGGTCTTCAGCCCACGGACCTTTTTCGAGCTCACGGCGTGGCATCAGCGTGAACGTTACATTGAGCGCAACTTGCCCATTATCACCTCGACCGACCCGCGGCTGGTTCCTGCCGGGCCGTGGGACGAAGATTTCCGGCGCATCGTCTACGAGTTCACTTCCCTCTACGCCCTCGATGCGCAAACGGATGTGTGGAACGTGAGCGCGGACTTGACCAGTCAGGTGAACGCCCGGCACCAGTTGAAATGCGGCGCCCGCGGGCAGTACTGGGACACCCGGTATGCGGGCGAGTCCGGAGCGCGTATCAATGCCTTTGTCGCCTACTCTGGCTTTGCTGAGTACTATCATGCCTATCCGCGATACGCTGCCGCCTATGTGCAGGACAAGATGGAGTTCCAGGGGATGGTGGTCAACGCCGGCCTGCGCTTCGACGCGTTCAACATGAACGTACCCGTGCCCGTCGACCGCTTTCGCCCATTCTACCAGGGAACCGGACAGGGAGGAGGGCCGTACATCGGTGACGTGGGCGACCCGCGAACGCGGCGTCCTGCGAGTCACTTTGCTCTTGCACCTCGTTTCGGACTTTCTTTCCCGGTGGGGGAGCACACCGCCTTCCGTTTGCAGTATGGCCACTTCCACTCGATGCCTCTTTTCCGGCACGCGCTCTCCAGGAACACGTGGCAGGGGTGGCGCATGTACGGCAATGCCGATCTCGGATTCAAGAAGACCATTAGCTACGAAGTGGGACTGCAGCAGGGCCTTGGCGGCACGCATCGCCTGGACGTTGCCGCCTACTACAACGATCGTGTCAGTCAGACAGTGAGTGCACGGGTCCACTCACCGACCGGTTCGCAGCAGGAGGCGCCGCAGAACCCTTATTACCTCACCTATGAGAACAATGGCTACGGCGCCTCGCGTGGCATCGAAGTGGCCCTGGAAAGGGTGGCTCCAGGCGACTGGAGGTACCGCTTAAGTTATGCCTTTGCGCGCACCTCCCAAGGAGCCTATGGTGCCATCGACATCTACCAGGACCCCAATGACCCGCGGAGCGTGGTGGAGCGGCGCAGCGCCAACGATTTTCTCGCCGAAGAGGACCGAACCCACTCATTTCGCGCGCTTGTTTCTTATTCGGTGCCTGGCCGGTGGTGGCGAGAGTTCCTTGGCAGTGAGCCATTCAAGGACTTGGCCTTGACCATGATTTACCAGGCACGCAGTGGGTCGCCATTCACGTACGTGACCAGCTATGATGAGTTTACCGACGTGGTCAACAACAGGCGCTATCCTCTTGAAGCCAGAACCGACCTGGGGATCTCGGTGCGCGTTGGCCTTGGCACGCTGCAGCCTCTCTTGTCGGTGCGCATCGAGAATCTGTTCAACGATCGCTGGCTCACGCCACTTGCCGGGGAGGAGCTTCGCAACTGGGTTGAGTATGGCATTAGCCGGGACACGCCGCCTACCAGCGATAGCCCGAACGACCCCCAGGCGAAGATCTACAAGCTCAGTTACTTCCGAGCCTATCGCAACGCACCGCGGGAGGTCTATTTCACGGTGGGATTGGGATTCTGATGATGCTATCTCGGTTGCCACAACGAATTGCGGCCTGCCGGCCGTTCTTGGCGGTATGCGCCATGCTCTCTGCTGCGAGGAGCACCGCCCAAGTGGAGGCCACCGCCATTCCCCTCACTCGCGGGCAGTT